>CAYSFA010000039.1:0-19763 GCA_964430025.1 uncultured Anaerolineaceae bacterium
TTACATGCATTTGGTAGATAAGGATGTGATTTTTGGTATTCGTCCAGAAGATATTCACAATCCTCTATTCATCCCACCAGACATTACCCCTGTTGAAGTTCCAGCAAAAGTTGATTTCACAGAATTAATGGGTAATGAGATTTATCTTTACTTAGTCTCTGGTGAACATAATTATGTTGCTCGTGTAGATCCCCGAACCCGATTCCACATGGGAGATGAAGTCCAATTGGTATTCAATATGGATAACTTCCATATCTTTGATCCATCAGCTGACCGGGAAAACCCACCAGCCATTCGCTAAAATTTATTTCAACTGATCAGACAGCGTGGATAACTTCCACGCTGTTCTTTTTATATCGAAAAACAATCATGCCAGAGATTAGTAATATTATTAAACCCGCTCCATCAAAATAGATAAAGCGCAAGATTGAATTGGAAAGGATTGGATAGACCTCATGAGAAAATCGGGTCAACAATAGGATTTCTCCGATCAAACCGATGGCTTGCATGATGATGGATTGCAACAATGGAGTTGTGTACTTAATGGGATTTACCAATGCAAACGCATAAGGAACATTCCACATTATAAATAACAAACCGACCCCTGCGACAGAAATTTCCCCTGGAATACCGACTAATTGGTATGCTGCCGTGAACTTTTCCGGATTTGTATAAAAGACAATTCCAGCTTGAACATTCAATACAAAGACTACGCCGATTAGAACGCTGACGAATCCACGTACCTGGTTGAATTTCCTCATGAATTTATTATATTAGTTTTAGGTCGGACAATGAATTAGAAAAAATCGAGGATTTTCCCTCGATTTTTTTCCTCAAAGATATTTATCGAACTGAAACCCGATCTCACTGAAGTAGACAGGTCATTGATCAGTCATCACAGATATTTGTCAAACCAATTCCCGATCTCATTGAGGCGAACAATCCTTCGATCAGTCCTTCCACCTCTGGATAAACCGTGCGGTTCATCCGGGAAAACAACAAATTTCGTGTCTACTCCTAATCTTTTTAGAGCTGTGAATGCTTGTTGTCCCTGTTCTATTGGGCAACGCAAATCTTTTTCGCTATGGATGATCAAAGTTGGGGTTTTGGCTGCACCAATGTGCTTCATGGGTGAAACTTCCCAAAGAACTTCAAGGTTTTCGAATGGGGCTTTGTTATCAAAAATTTCCTGAAAACTCCAATTAAAGTCACTCGAACCCCACATACTGATCATATTACTTACCACTCGCTGGGCAACAGCAGCCTTGAAGCGTTGCGTGTGTCCGATGATCCAGAGAGACATATAGCCTCCATAACTTCCTCCGGTAACTCCCATTCTCTCAGGATCAATATAAGGTAAATTCTCCACGTAATCAGCCCAACACATTAAATCTTCATAATCCTTGGTTCCCCATTTGCCACCATAAATAGTTTTGGTATGTTCTTCTCCATAGCCAGTACCGCCACGAGGGTTGCAGAAATACACCACATACCCTTTTGCTGCCAGGAAATAAAATTCATGCATAAAAAAGTTTGCATATTGTGCGATGGGACCGCCATGGATTTCCATAATGGAGGGATACTTTTTGTTTGGATCAAATCCCGGAGGTTTTAGAATCCATCCATGTAAATCATTCCCATCTTTTCCTTTGAACCAAACTTCTTCCAATTCACCCAGATCAAGTTTATTGAACCAATCTTCATTCACTTTGCTTAGTTGTTTCTTTGGAGATGGAATTTTAAAATCTTTTATAAAAATCTGTGGTAAGGTTTGTGGTTGACCAAAAATGAACATTAATTTTGTTTGATCTTTATCAAACATTGGTTTACCGACAACGCCAACTTCTTTTATGACAGATACCAATTCCTCAGTCTCCACGTTTACTTTCATTAATTCACCATTCCCATGTTTTGCTACCTGGAAGTAAATCCATTGGTTATCCTTAGACCAGATTGGGGCGACCATGGGAGCAGGTCCATTGTCATTCAAAGATGAACCGTTGACTTGTAAATCGTATTTTTCAGTGAGGTTTTTGGCAGGAGAATTTCCATCTGTTGAAACAATCCAAACATTGTGATTGCGCCAACCTTCCCCTTCGCCAATTTGAGCAACGTAGGCGATTGTTTTTCCATCTGGTGAAAACTCACCATTCCCTTTGGAACCGATAGGTGTTTCAATTTTCCTGGTATCCCCTTTTTTCGTGTCATAAACAAATAAATCAATCCGATCGGACTGCATATCGGGATCAGGAGCGTGGTTTGAGAAGTATCCGATCAATTTACTATCCGGTGACCAGAATGCTCCATAATCATCGAAAATAGGATGATCCGTTAATTGCTTTGTTTTGCCTGTTGAAATCGCAACTTCCCAAATGTGACGCCGATCCTCAGGATAAAATCCATAGCCATCCAGGCAATAAAATACGCGATTAATATGTCTGCTTACGACACCAAGTTTATTTTTTGTTTCGTCTTTTTCTCTTTCTAAAGCCTCTTTATCTTTTTTTCGAAACTCAAATACCAGTTTTTTCCCGTCTGGCGACCAATTGAAATTAAGAAACTCCCCATCCAAATTAGTGAGTTTCTGGGCTTCGCCGCCATCGAATGGGATCAAATAAATTTGTGCTTGTTTCTCATTATCCCGATTTGATATAAAAGCGATTGTTTTTCCATCAGGTGACCATTTGGGGGAAGTATCATTCTGGTCACCAGTTGTGAAATTTCTTTCCTTTCCGGTTTCCGTTTCATACATACACATGTTAGAAACCTTCTTTTGATCCTTTTCCCGAACACGCTGGATGGAACAGATAACATGTTTGCCATCTGGTGAGATGGACGCATCCGTGATCAATTTCATTCGATATAAATCAGTATCTTTTATGGTATTTGTTTTCATGAATCTCCTTTGTAAAAAAAGGTGCTCATCCTGGGATTAGCCAAGATAAGCACCAAATTATTCGTACTTTGGTTACTTATTTTTTTACTTTGCTTTCCCTTGGTTGGCTACAGCTTCCATGGCTTTCTGAATGGCTTCCTGATCGCCAAGGTAATAATGGTTGAGGGGTTGTAGTTTTTCATCGAGCTCATAAACCAGGGGAACACCCGTGGGGATATTTAAAGATATGATTTCATCTTCAGGGACATTATCGAGATGCTTAACCAGCGCACGTAAACTATTCCCATGCGCGACGATTACCACTTTCTTTCCAGCTTTCACTTTGGGGGCGATTTCATCATTCCACAAAGGTAAAAAGCGAGCGACAGTATCCTTGAGGCATTCTGTTAAGGGAAGGGAAGCTTTTGAGATATTCGCATAACGCGGATCATGCCCAGGAAAACGAGGATCACTTTCTTCTAAAGCAGGTGGACGGGTATCATAACTGCGACGCCAAATTTTTACCTGATCATCTCCATATTTTTCGGCGGTTTCGGCTTTGTTTAGCCCTTGCAATGCTCCGTAATGACGTTCATTTAAGCGCCAGTCTCTGATCACCGGTATCCACATCAGATCCATTTCATCCATCACATACCAAAGTGTTCGAATCGCACGTTTCAGGACGGAAGTATAAGCTACATCGAATGTAAAGCCTTCTTCTTTTAAAAGCTTTCCGGATGTTTTGGCTTCATTTGTTCCTTTTTCAGTTAAATCCACATCCGTCCATCCAGTAAAAAGATTTAACTTGTTCCATTCACTTTCACCGTGACGAATTAATACTAATTTATACATAATTACAACCTCTCAATGATTCATTAATTTTGTATTATTGGAAATCGTTTTTTATTTCCATAAAAAGCAAAGAAGAGCGCGATTACAACAGTAATTATACCCATATATATAAAGGCATCCTGCCATAAACGCATGGGGAAGAGTCTGATGAGTGTATCTGAATACAGGAATAACCAGGTATCTCCCGCAAAAAATACTTTATGAAAAGCAGTAAACAAGGCATTAAAGCTAATGATCACAGCCAAAAGAACGCTGCCGATTATTCCTAATGTTATCCACCCGCCTTTATGAAATGCATTCCATATATGGTGGCTTTGTTTTTTGTATCTGAACCAGAAAGCAGCTAATAGGTAAAACAATAAAAGAACATAAAAAATAATTAAAGTCTGGGCTAAAAGTATCTTGACATCAACCATGTGACTGATTTCTCTTTCGTTGTAAATGGAGGTGCCATCTTCAAACCGCAGTTCTTCCAAAAAGGCAGGATCACGATCGTTGAAGAGATACTCGATGGATTGAGAACCCCATTTAAGTCGTTCTTCGGTGGAAAAGCCGTAACTATCCACTGGAAAACCCGGCAGATTATATTCAAAAACCAAGAATAATGGCGTAAAGAGAATCCTGATCGATAACATGATTATCACGTAAGGGAAGGTTATTGCCAGAAAGAAAGTGATAATTTTATTAATAATTTTCATTGGAGAGTCTCAACTTGCCCTTGCAGGAAAAAATCAATGATCATAGCATTTGTGTACCATTCTATTGGTGCTTTATCATCTGTGAAAACGACAGATCTCTGTGGAACAGGTTGTAGATTGTCGATGGTTATTTTCATCGTTTCCAGGAGCAGCAGATGGGTATTTTGGAGTAAGAGATTTTCATAATTTGCTTGCAAGTTTGATTCGATCGTGGGTGATTTAGAAGCGAAAAGAATGGAATTGAATGAAAAAGGAAGGTCCATCACATGTATCGTAGGAAAAACTTCCAGGATGGTCGACCCTAAAGCATCAATTAATCTGCGGTCGGATTCACTTCGGCCGATATTGATAACCATTACACCATCCGGTTCTAAATGATCATGAACTTCCTGAAAGAATTCTTTGGTTGTGAAATGCCATGGGATGTAGGGTGGGCGGTAAGCATCAACACTGATGATGTCGTAAGTATTGGGGCTTGTTTTTAGCCCCCAGCGGCCATCCTGCACAAAAACATTTAAGTTAGGAAGTTCCATACCAAAATATTGGTTCCCAACTTCCACAATTTTCGGGTCGATTTCAAAACCATCTATCGAAATCTCAGGGTAAACAACAGAAGCTTGTCGGGCTGTTGTTCCGGCTGCCAATCCAATAATTGCCATACTTTTTACTTCATGAATGTCCACGTTGGGTTCGTTGAAGAATGGTGCTACCAAAACTTGCTCCCATGGGCCAAAATAATTGAGTTGTTCAGGATGGTAAATGGAATGAACACCTTGTCCTTCATTAAGACGCAATAAATGAAAACCCTGCTCTTCCAGCACTTGAATGTAATTGTAGGAAGATTCTGTTTCGTAGAATAGTCCGTCAGTCGTTTTGTCTGTTCCTGGAGCTCCAAAAAACCAAAGAAGAATGATGATGATAGGCATCCAAACCACAGCGTAAAGGTGTTTCCAACTTTTTATGAGAATTAGAGCAATAATCGAAAATAACAGCAGGATAAATCCTAGAATCAAGAAAGTCTTATAAGTTCCGATGAGCGGAATCAATAAAATATCTGGGATGAAAGTACCTACAAATGATCCTAAGGTGGAAATACCGTAAATTTTTCCTGAAACAGATCCTGCCTGACGTGAATCCGAAATGGCCAAACGTATGGCAAAAGGTGAAGCTGTTCCTAATAAAGTGATTGGGATAATAAACAAAACCATCACAACTAAGAATGAGCCAATCAGGTTGCCAATCCATAATTGGTCAAAAGCATCAGCGGCTAACTTCAGGATCGGACGGGCGATAAAGGGGACCAAACTGGTGGTAAATGCTCCCCAGGCTAAAATGGAAAAAAGGGTTTCAAACTTGGGAGAACGGTCTGCCCACTTTCCGCCAACAAAATATCCTACAGTCAAATAAATCAGGATAAGACCGATGATTGAAGCCCAAATGAGGTTGCTAGTTCCGAAGTAATTTCCTAATAATCTGCCGGTTGCCATTTCCGCTGCAAGCGTTACCATACCTGAAATAAACACGCCATAAAAAAGAATTTTTCGCATTTGGAAATTATACCGTATGAAGACTTTTTGGAATAAGAGAGCAACCGTATAATTGTTATAAATGGAGGCATTATGAAACTTGTTACTGTATCTGAAATGAAAGCTATAGAACAGGAAGCCAATGAAAAAGGCGTTTCTTATGAAACCATGATGGATCGGGCGGGAAAAGGCGTTGCAGAATTAATCCATAGTTACTTTGGTGAAAAAGAAAACAAAGTAATTACAGCATTGGTTGGAACTGGTAATAATGGAGGTGACGCACTCGTTGCATTGAATTATCTAAAGATTAAAGGTTGGAGAATCAGAGCTGTACTGGCAAAAGAGCGAGATGATCCCTTAATAAATTCGGTAAAGAATGAAGGTGGAGAAATTCTTTTATTTGATCAAAAAAAAGGAAAAGAAATTCTCGTTGATTGGCTGCTTGACAGTAATGTGATCCTTGATGGGTTATTGGGAACAGGAATTCACCCCCCCCTCAAAGAACCGTATTCCACAATTTTATCAATGGTCAAACAGAGTACAGCTGATTTCAAGGTTGTGGCAGTGGATTGTCCTTCAGGAATTAATTGTGATTCGGGGGAGACAGCTGATGAATGTTTATTCGCAGATTTAACGGTATGCATGCAAGCTGTGAAACTCGGTATGTTGTCCTTTCCGGCATATCAATTTTTAGGACAGTTAGAAATAGTTGATCTGGCTCTCCCTGATAATCTGGATGCTGAGTTGAAAGTAAAACGGGAAGTAGCTACATCAGAGTGTGTAAGGAAATTATTACCTTCCAGACCACTGCAAGCCCACAAAGGAACATTTGGAACTGCCATGATCATAGCCGGATCTATTAATTACACTGGTGCAGCGTACCTTTCAGGGATGGCAGCTTACAGAATTGGTGTTGGATTGGTAAAAATGGCAGTACCGGGTCCGATTTATTCCTCCTTGGCTGGAAATTTTTCGGAAGCTACCTGGTTGTTACTACCACATGATATGGGAGTGATTCAGGCTGAAAGTGCCTCGCTAATTCAGAAGAATTTGGACAAGGTAACAGCTTTGTTGCTTGGCCCAGGATGGGGATTGGAAGATACAACCAAAGAATTTTTAGAAAGATTGATGGTAGGGAAATCCACTTCACAAAAAAAACGCAGTGGGATTGGATTTGTGATGATGGACGCAGAGGAGGACCAAGATGCGATCATCAACCTACCTCCAATTGTGATTGATGCTGATGGCCTAAAACTGCTTTCAAAGATTGAAAATTGGGAGAAAAAACTACCAGATAATTCGGTATTAACTCCACATCCTGGTGAAATGGCAGTTCTTACCGAAATGGATATAAAGGACATCCAGGCAAACCGTATGATGGTTGCCATGGAATATTCTCAAAAATGGGGACATATCGTTGTCCTGAAAGGAGCACTCACGATTGTTGCATCGCCTGACGGAAGACTAACAATTATTCCAGTTGCCCATCCTGCTCTCGCACGTGCTGGTTCCGGGGATGTTTTGGCCGGAATCATCACCGGGTTGATAGCACAAGGAATTAAACCTTTTGAGGCAGCTACTGCCGGTGTATGGATTCATGCTCAAGCTGGGATTGAAGCATCAGAAAGAATCGGGCATCCAGCATCGGTGATCGCCAGCGATCTTTTAGGGTCTGTGGCAGGTGTTCTTTCGCACTTAAGTTAATTGAAAACCGGTTATCCATTCGCGTGATAACCGGTTTTACTCTTGAAATTAGAGTTCGACTTCAGCAGGGGAGTCTGATGACGTTTCTGCTGTGATTTTCTTGCTCAGCTTTGATTTTTGTTCTTCATAAAGGCTTTGCCCTTTTTCTTTTGCCTCTAGGGCTTTTGTTTTTGCTTCCGACAACAAAGTTTCAGCTTTTTTAACTGCATCATTGGCAGCAACTTCAGCTTTCTTATAGACGTCGTCTGCTGTTTCAGTTGCTTTATCGCGTAATTCAATCGCACGTTCTTTAATTACTGTTCGTGTTTCTTCACCAGATTGTGGGGCTAATAATAAAGAGGCTACTGCACCAGTAATACCGCCCACTAAGAAACCTATTAAGAAAGCACCGAATTCATCTCTACTAGACATAATATTTCTCCTTTCGAATTTTTTCCAGAATTTTATTTTTTTGTTTGCCGTGATTTACTACCAGGTTTTACCAAATCAACAAATCGTTTTAAACCTGCAGAGTATTCATTCATTTTCATGACAGGTTCAACAAGATTGTTACTCAAGAATGTAGTTGTACCACGAAGATGATTTACTGTTTCATTTGTTGTATCAAGTATCGGTTTAATTTCATTTTTGAGAACATTGATTAAAACCGCAATTTGAATAATCAGGATAATTAAGGCTACGCCTAACAATAATGACTCTAACGCCATGATAATGATGAAAATGTCACGTACTTTGGATGTTGTTTCCAGATCTGCCCGGAAAAGACTCACTAAAGAAAAGATAATTAAGCCTAATAATACAACGACAACAATAATAATTCCAACCAATTTCCCTTTGTCACTGGAACTGGAGTGTTCAACAGGGATTTCATTTTTATCTTGCGTTTCAAGTGTAGGTTCGGTTTCTACCATACCAATCATTATACACGAAGCGAACCAAAGGACAAAGGAATCTTGATTCTTCATGAGAATGAATCAGGATGCATTTTGAATTCAGGGAGGAATAAATTGTTTGATTGAAATCTTCATGTTAAAATTAAAAGTTATGCACAAAATCATCAATTTACTTCTCATTTTGCCCTTCATTAGTGGTTGGTTCTCTCAAAATCAACAATTAGATTTGGTTCGGCTTACCTCTCCGAAAGATGGTGAAATCTTACAAGGAAGTATTTACATTCAAGGAACGATTTCCGGATCGACTTTTAGATATGCTAAAATCAGCTTTCAATATCAAGAATCTCAATCAACTAATTGGTTTCTTATTGATACGATTGAAACAACCGTGGTGGATGACACGATTGCGATTTGGGATACTTCCACCATTGCAGATGGCAAATATCGCATAAGAGTGGTTGCTTTTTATGAGAACAACCAATCCCAGGAAGCCGTACTTGAAAATCTGGATATTCGAAATTATACGCCTGTTGGACCAGGTGAGAACCTCGATATTGGAGAGATGAGTACACCTTCTGGGAATGTCCAAGTAGTTACAGAAGCAACCTCAACTTCTCTTCCTCTTCCCACAAAGATCCCACCCAATGAAATGATTGTGACAGGACCTCAGTTTTTTGTCACTTTATTGCAAGGAGCAGCTTTTGGGGTTTTATTACTGGTTGTAGTTTTAGTATTCGTTATTATTCGAAGAAGGAAATTAGGTTAATATGTTAGACAAAAAAATCTTTCAATTATTTCGGAAGAAGGAAACCTCAGATGAAGGTGGCGATACATCTTTGGAAACTTACTTGATTGTTGGGTTGGGAAATCCAGGTAAAGAATATCAGAAAAATCGTCACAATATTGGTTTTATGGCGGTTGACGAAATTGCCAAAATGTTAGGTTTTGAGAATAGAAAAGTTAAATCAAAAGCAATCGTTATGGAAGGTCGATACAACAATCGAAAAATTATTCTGGCAAAACCACAAACATTTATGAATCTTTCCGGAAACGCTGTAGCCCCGCTTTCTAAATTCTTTAAAGTTCCCCCAGAGAATATAATCGTCATTCACGATGATTTGGATTTACCTCCTTTGACCATGCGGATTAGGCCAGGTGGGGGTGCTGGTGGGCAAAAAGGCGTGGCTTCAATCATCCAAAATTTGGGAACCCAACAATTTAAACGAATACGAGTAGGAATTGGTAGGCCTCCTGGAAGAATGGATCCAGCTGATTACGTATTGAAAAATTTTACTAAACAAGAAGAAACTGAATTGCCTTTTTTGTTATCAAAGATAAAGGATGCCGTGATTGATATTATGGACTCTGGCATTGACATCGCTATGAATAAATACAATGGTGAAAATAACACCGAAAGGTAAATCATGTTAGACCTGATATCACACCAACCAGAATACATTGACTTAATTCATCAAATTCAACAAAAGTCAATTTTCACATCGATCGGATTGATTCGTTCGGTAAGATTGCCGATGCTTGCAACCTTAAATAAGTCTTTGGATTACCCAATAGTATATGTGGTTGAACGCATGGATCAGGCTCTTTCCATCGCGGATGAATTAAGTTTTTGGATGAAATCAGATTCGGTAGTTTTATTCCCCGAGCCATCTCCTACATTTTACGAGAAAGCAGCCTGGGGTTCATTAACCAGAAGAGATCGATTAGCAACTCTAACCTATTTATCAAAGTACCATACACCTGGGTCGAAAAATGATTTAGAAGCGAAGGTCATCATCACTACCGTGCGGGGGTTGATGACTCGAACGATCCCTAGACGTGATTTGCTTAAGTCCATCCGTACTGCGAAATCCGGGCAGATTGTCAAACAAGAAGAACTGGTTAAGGAATGGGTTGGAAGCGGGTATCAGAGTAGTGAAATAGTCGTTGAACCAGGTTATTTTTCTCGCAGAGGTGGTTTATTAGATATTTGGTCAGTTTCTGACCAATATCCAGTTCGTATTGATTTCTTTGGAAATGAAATCGACTCACTAAGGCAATTTGACCCAGCCACGCAACGTACGCTTCGAGTGATTAATGAATTCACCATTTCTCCTGCCAGCGAAGTCCTGGTTTCAAAAGCGGAACAACTTGGTATCGATACTCTGAATCTTAATGAATTTTCTCTCCCATTGTTGTATCCCTATCAGGCTTCTCTGTTGGATTATTTACCGAAAAGTTCATTAGTGGTTCTGGATGACAAAGAACTCATTCGATCCATCGCAAATGAAATCGAAGAACAAGCTGTCAGGTTCCGGATGGATTCGATTAAGGAAGCAATCATCACACCAGATTTTCCCTTACCTTATATATCCTGGTCGGAAATTGAAGATATATTGAGTGGTCAAAACTGGATTGATTTTGGATTTAGTTTATCCGAAGACACGTTATATTTTGAAAAGTTATTTAGTCCTGGAGAAAGGTTTGGGGGAAGAATCAAAGTGTTCATGGACTACTTGATTGAAAAGTGTTCAAATGGAATCCCCACTGCAATTGTCTCCAGACAACTGAACCGGATAAAGAGCTTATGGCATGATTATCATTGCGATCAAAGCCAACCAATATTTTTAGAGGGAAGCCTATCTGAAGGTTGGGTAATGCGAGATAAGGGAGGAAAAGAGAAATTTTTACTTATCACCGACAGTGAAATTTTTGGGTGGGATCGACCGCAACCTAGAAAAAGACCCAGAGTGATTGTGCATTCTCCTGAGATTGATTACTCAGATTTGAAACCTGGCGATTATGTTGTACATGTAGATTTTGGTATTGGAAAATTCGTTGGGTTGGTGCAGCGATTTCTGGAAGGCATGGAAAGAGAGTTCCTTTGTGTTGAGTATGGGGCAGGGGATCAACTCTTCGTTCCAATTCATCAAGCTGACCGTTTGGGAAGATATGTTGGACCTGATGCTTCAACGCCACATCTTACCAGGCTTGGAACGCAGGATTGGACCAATACAAAAGCAAAAGTACGCGAAGCTGTTCAAGAAATAGCTGAAGAACTTTTAGAGTTGTATGCCTTACGAAACATCGCGAAAGGGACGAAATTCAGTTCTGATTCGGTCTGGCAACAGGAGATGGAAGCCTCTTTCCCCTATGTAGAGACAGATGATCAAAAAAGAGCCATCCTGGAGGTGAAACAGGATATGGAGTCCGAGAAACCAATGGATCGGTTGTTGTGTGGTGATGTTGGATATGGAAAAACAGAAGTTGCTTTGAGGGCAGCTTTTAAAGCTGTGATGGATGGAAAACAAGTAGCGATCCTGGTACCAACAACAGTTTTGGCACAGCAACATTATGAAACCTTTCGAGAACGTTTAGCTCCATATCCGGTAAATGTTGAAATGTTATCGCGTTTCCGATCACACAAAGAGCAGGATGAAATTGTCCTTAAATTAGCACTGGGTGAGATAGATATTGTGATTGGAACGCACCGATTGCTTTCCAAAGATGTGGCATTCAAGGATTTAGGACTGGTGATCGTGGATGAAGAACAGCGCTTTGGGGTGTCTCATAAAGAATTTTTCAAAAGAATTCGGGCAGAACTTGATGTCCTCACACTTACTGCTACACCGATCCCCCGTACCTTATATATGGCGCTAACTGGAGTGCGCGATATTTCTGTTATCAATACCCCTCCCGCGGAAAGGCAACCAATCGTTACCCATATTGGGCCGTATTCACAATCATTAGTCAGGCAAGCAATCATGCGGGAACTAGAAAGAGGGGGGCAGATTTTCTTTGTTCATAATCGTGTGCAAACCATTGATGCGATGAAAGCTCACTTAAATAATTTGGTTCCGGAAGCAAGAGTTGGTGTTGGACATGGACAAATGAATGAAGGGGAACTTTCGAAGGTAATGCAAGCATTCACAAATGGTGACATTGATATTTTATTGTGCACCTCTATCATTGAATCTGGTCTGGATATTCCAAATGCCAATACTTTAATAGTTGATCGTGGGGATACCTTTGGTCTTGCACAACTTTATCAACTTCGGGGGAGAGTAGGTCGTGGTGCGCAACGTGCTTATGCATATTTCTTCCGTCATCGAAAGAAACAACCTACCATTGATGGTCAAGAGAGGTTGGAAACAATCGCTGAATATACTCAATTAGGATCAGGGTATTCAATCGCGATGCGGGATCTGGAAATGCGGGGAGCTGGCGAATTATTGGGTACCAGGCAGCATGGAGCTATTGCTTCGGTGGGATTCCATTTATACACTCGATTATTAGCACAAGCTGTGAAAAAGTTGAAAGTAGACAAAAAGGAACTTCCTTCGACAGAGTTGGAAACTTTCAAACATATCAGAATGCCTGTTGCGGTTGATTTACCCCTAGCGATTGGTCTGCCATTAGAGTACATCACCGATCAAAGGATGCGCTTGAGTCTTTATCGCCGAATCGCTGAAATTGAAACCCTTGAAGATTTGGATGCTTTGAAAACTGAGTTTGATGATCGATTCGGAGAACCACCAGAGGAAGTTGAAAACCTGATATTTCAAATCAAGGTCAAAATTCTGGCTGAAAAGGCTGGGTTGTCATCGATTGGCATAGAAAGTGACCAAATTGTTTTCCGTTATCCGAATCAAATAGAAAAAATGACACTCAAAGAAATAATGATTGCTGGAAATCACGTTCGTAGTGGACGAAATAGTTATTGGTTCGCTTATAAAAAAATTGGTGATAATTGGCTGGAAATGGTGATTCAGATATTAGTGGAGTTGGTGGATTTTATCCCAACATTATCTTGATCCTTTAACTACCTGATTTTCGTATTATAATAGAGAATAGATTAAATGTTCTATATTCGAGGATCTTATGGATTTTGAATTAACTGCTCCATTTAAACCTTTAGGTGATCAACCGGAAGCGATTAAAGACCTGGTTGGGGGTGTTAGGCAAGGGTTAAGACATCAGGTGCTTTTAGGGGCTACCGGAACCGGAAAAACCTTTACGATGGCGAATATTATCCAAGAGTTACAAATGCCTGCATTAATAATGGCACACAACAAAACATTGGCAGCCCAGCTGTATGCAGAATTCAAAGAATTCTTTCCGAAGAACGCCGTGGAATATTTTGTCTCTTATTACGATTATTACCAACCGGAAGCTTATGTACCAAGAAATGATTTATACATCGAAAAAGAAACAGATGTTAATGAAGAAATTGATCGCTTGAGGCTTGCTGCTACTGCAGGATTGATGTCGAGAAAAGATGTGATTATTGTTGCATCTGTCTCATGTATTTATGGCCTCGGAAATCCGGAAGCTTATGGAAAATCGGTGATTGAAATCAAACATGGTGATATTTACAGGCGAAATGCTTTGTTACGTCACCTCATTGAAAGTCAATATTCCAGAAACGATATGGATTTAAAACCTGGTACTTTTCGCGTAAGAGGGGATACCTTAGAAATTTTTCCCGCTTATGAGGACAAATTTGTCTTCCGGGTGACTTTCTTTGGGGATGAAGTTGAAAGAATCAGTCGGGTCAATCCCCTGACTGGTGAAATAGTTGAGGAGCCTGCACTCATTCAAATTTTCCCCGCGAAACATTACATCACCAATGAAGAAAAAATGAAGATGACGCTTCAGAATATTGAAGAAGAATTAGAAAATAGGATTCGATATTTTAAAGAAAAAGAAATGCACCTTGAAGCACAAAGGATAGAACAAAGAACGCGATATGATCTTGAAATGTTGAAAGAAGTAGGATATTGCTCCGGTGTGGAGAATTATTCTCGTCATTTGGATCAACGACCCATTGGTTCAGCACCATGGACTTTGATAGATTATCTACCAAGCGAATATCTGTTGTTTATCGATGAGTCTCATATGACAGTTCCTCAAGTACGAGGAATGTACCGGGGAGATCAATCCCGTAAACAGACATTGGTGGATTTTGGTTTTCGATTGCCTTCTGCTATGGATAACCGCCCATTGAAATTTGAAGAATTTGAAAAACACATGGGCTATACGATTTACACTTCTGCAACCCCGGCTAGTTATGAGATGGAACATGCCGAATTGGTCACTGAACAGATCATTCGTCCCACCGGGCTTATTGATCCCGAGATTGATGTTCGTCCTACCAAAGGTCAAATAGATGATTTGATAGGTGAAATCAATAAAAGAGTGAGTGTTGGACAAAGGGTTTTGGTAACAACACTCACAAAAAGAATGGCTGAAGATTTAGCAGATTATTTACTGGAGATTGGGATAAAGGTTCAATATTTACACTCTGAAGTTGACACACTCGATCGTGTAGGCATCTTACGTGATTTACGAAAAGGTATTTTCGATGTGTTGGTCGGTATTAATCTTCTTCGGGAAGGACTGGATTTACCGGAAGTCTCTTTGGTTGCCATTCTCGATGCCGATAAAGAAGGATTTTTAAGGTCCTCAACAGCCCTCGTTCAGACTGTCGGACGTGCAGCCAGACATGTTGAAGGAAAGGTAATCATGTACGCCGATAAGATCACCGATTCAATGGATTTTGCAATCAAGGAGACGAATCGTCGCCGAGAAAAACAACACAAATACAATTTAGATCATGGAATTGAACCAGTGAGTATTATGAAGGCTATCCATGATTTGACTGAGCGTGTATCTCCCTCTATGATCGCGGAATCGAGAGCTGATTATAGAAGTGCCGAACAGGAAAGAAAATTGACAGTCAAAGAAATAGAACGATCCATTTCTCATTTGGAACAACAAATGCGGGATGCTGCGAAGAACCTAGAATTTGAAAAAGCAGCTGCAATTCGTGATCAGATATATGAATTAAGAAATATTTGGGCAGAAGAAGCAGATATTCCACCGTGGAAAAGAGCTGCCATTCTCGCTGGTGAAAAATAATTTATATCAAATCAGAGTGTGGCAACTATTTGAAATGACTTGAATTTACCTTCAGGGTTTTTCCAATCATGGTCAATTTTAATCACAAAGGATGAACGCGGTCCTTGATGAAGGAATGTTAACCATTGTTCTAATTTTTCTTTTTCCCCCTCCGCGTAAGCTTCAACATTTCCTTCGAAAGTATTTCGAACCCACCCAACCAGGTTTAATTTTTGAGCATGCTCTTTGACAAAAAATCGAAATCCGACTCCTTGGACTCTTCCTTCAATCTTTACATATAATCCGGCAGCCATAATATCAAATCATTCGTCGATGGTTTTAGAAATCTTCGTCTTCTTCATCATCGTCATTTACATCGTCTAAATCATCTAAATCTTCCATGTCATCAAATTCGTCACCAAATTTTGAATCAAGATTTTCTTCTAACTCCTCAACCCAGGATTTCCCATAATCTTCCAAGATGAGATCATCCTCCTCCAGGTTGATTTCATGGAGTGATTCGTCAAGCGGTTCTTTCAAACCCATCAGATCAAATTCAAGCGACATATCATTTGTTAAATTTAAATTTTCAATCGACTCGGTGAGAAAAAGTTCTTCTTCCTCGGTGGAAGCATCTTCAAGCAACCTTTCGAACAAATCCAGGACCCCTTCTCCACCAATTTTTGATAAGGCGGAAATGGCTTCCACCCATAAATCTTCATCCTGTTCCAATTCGATCGCCATTTTCATTAACAATTTTCTGGCAGCCCCTATCCCCAATTCGCCAGCCGCAAAAACTGCACATCGTTTGATTCTCGGGTCAGGGTGGGCAAGCATTGGTAAAACCAATGAAGTGTAATTTTCATCCGCGGATCGGCCAATGGCCTCTAAAGAACTGGAAATCCAGTTGTAATCTCCTGAATTATAGGCATTGTTGATGAATTCTTTAACTTCCTCGCTGGAGGAATAACCAAAAGATTCCAGTGCTTTTTGACGTACTAATTCACTTTCATTCGAACGTAGGGTCTTAATAAGTACATCATTTATTGCATCTCGATATCTGGAATCGATACTATCAACCTCAGCAAGATACATATATTTTCCTAATGTGATGGCTGATTGTGAACGAACACCAAGATCTGGATCATGCTCAAGCATGTCAATGAATTTTTGGATGTAATGACAATTTTCATATTCAGAGAATAATCTGACACCACTTGTGCGAACCGTCGCATTTCCATCATCCAGGGCTAAGCTTGCGATATCTTCGAAATTGGAGGTTAATTCAGCTTCATGAATCAGCTCTATATTCTCCATTAAGGCAACTTTTCTCTCGGGAGAAATTAAGTTCCAGGACTTTTTTAAAATTTCCAGGTTTGGGAGGGAGATATCTGAAAGACTCATCATATAGGAAACTGGAAATTCGGCATCATCATCTAATAATGCATCTACGATTTTGTTAAAATTGATATTGTTCATAGCGATAGATCCTAAGGCATCACGACAGGATTGATAATATCCATTGTGGTGATAATGACCATTAAAGCTAATAGTGCTGCAAATCCAACCATGTTAATGATATTTTCCACTTTTGCTGGCACTTTCTTGCGCAGGAAAATCTCCGGTAATAATAAGATTAATCTACCACCATCCAGAGCTGGAATTGGCAATAAATTGGTAAATCCAAGTGCGACAGAAATAATCGCCAAAATCAGTAAGGTGTTAAGACGGTCTTCAGGATTTGCCGACTCCGCGTTCGTTTCATCTCTTTCCCGGGCTTGTGAATAGATGTTGAAAATTCCAACTGGGCCGACAGGCCGAGCTTCTTCTGGAGAAACTGTCCCCTTGATTAATTGACCTGGAAGGGCGAGAAGTTGGACCGCATATCCACCAGTTGCACGAAATGCATAGGGGAGAGCTTCAATTACAGTTGCTTCTTTATAGGGATTGACCAGGGTAACCCCGAGATATCCTTCTCCCTGGGGAGGTTCTTCACGAGGAGTGGCAGATACAATATGTTCGGTTCCTTCCGGTGTGAGAAGGGTGATGGTAACTTCTTTTCCCCGATTTTGCTCCACAACTTGTGATAGCTGTTCCGTGCTAGTTATTTCAAGACCATTGACTTCAATAATGATCTCACCCGGGTTAATTCCTGCTAATGCAGCCGGTGATCCGGTGTTTACATCATAAACCTGGACAGATTTCAGATCCGGAATTCCCACTCGCATGAATATGGTTGCGAACAGAACTACCCCAAGAATTAGATTGAAAAGTGGACCCCCAATTAGGGTCATAAATCGGGCTAGAACGGATGAATCACCATATCCACCTTTTACTTCCGGGTCATTTTCACCACTCAACCGGACAAATGCACCAAAGGGGATCCAATTTAACGTGATTTCGGTTTCCCGGAATTGGCCAATTTTCAATAACCGGGGGGGGAATCCAAATCCAAATTCCTCCACGTTAATCTTGAATAATTTCGCAAAGATAAAATGTCCAAACTCATGTAAAAAGAGTAAGACACCAAAAATCAAAATAAACTCAATAATCATCATATTCACCTACATAATAAAAAACAGTTATTAGGCAATTATAAACCGTTTTTAGGGGTGTTTCATGGGATCGTAGAACTCTTATGTAACGTTAATCTAGAGATAATTGCGCTTTTCCACCGACGGTTGATCGAAATATTTTTTTGATATTGGAAATCTCTGTAAGGTTGGAAATGATCTTATCCGCATAAGCAGAAGTAGTTATTACATGCACATTTGGGCCAGCATCCAACGTGTAACAAACTGGAATTCCACTCTCTCTCCAACTCTTTACTGATTTCATTATTGAGATAGATGTGCTTTCCCAATACAGTAACGGTGGATTTGAAGTCATCATCACAGCATGCATTATATTGCTGTCTAATTCGATCGTGTCTGCCATTGCTAGAAAATCACGGTTTAGAATAGCACTTCTGATGATACTTAATCTACGTTCTGCATCCTGAACACGAGCGTTCTGTAAAGGACTGGTATCCGCTAATTCATGACCGGCAGTGGAACCAACTTTTTTATGGTCTGCTGAGACCACAGCGATAATATCAACCAAATCCCAATGTTCTGCGGGAGCAATGCTTTCAGCAAACGAATCTTCATCGCGCTCACCAGGAACCCATTCGACAAAACCACCTGGAATGGAACGACAAGCTGAACCTGAACCACGTCTGGCAAGTCGTGATAATTCTTTTTCTGAAAGATTCAACCCGATCGCTTTGCTCGCCGCGAGACTTAATGCAGCGAATGCAGAGGCTGAGGAAGCAATGCCAGTCCCAACCGGGAAGTTGTTTTTACTCTCAACTCTTGCATATAAATTCATGTTAGCTAATTGACGAACTTCATTCAAGAACAAGACTACCCGTTCGAGCCCAGCTCCGATTACCTCATTTTGATTAATGAATAGGCTGTCAGCGGTTAGTCCTGAATCAAAGAAAACGCTGGTATTTGTGAACAAGCTGGCCAGGTTGAAAGAAATAGAACCATTGACTGGAATTCTTAAGTTTTTATCCTTATTTCCCCAATATTTTATTAATGCGATATTCGGGTGGGCGATTGCAGTGGCTGATCGTGTTGTCATATCAATCTCTTTCATAAATAAATTAAGTTTATCATGGGAGAGATTTTTAATTCAATCTGAGAATTTATTCACAATGGATAATTTTTATTAACGCTATACAAAACCATTATTTCAATTATTTTATAGTTTATACATATTACATCTACGGGTATTCAGCGTCTTTTCTTTTATTGTCATAATAAATCGTTTTCCTTTGCTGAATCACCCTATTTTTAATTAATTCTAATAAGGAGCAATCATGAGAAGGGTTCAAATTTTATTTTCTTTATTTCTCATTGCTATAATCTCTTTAGCATGTGGTTTCTCAATTGGAGGGGATAACGAACCAACTCCAGAACCGGTGCAGGAGAATCAAGAATCCAATCCACCGCCTGATCCAACTCAAGTTTCTGCTCCTTTAGGAATGGTTGATTCGTTGGATGAGGTTCAGAGGGCTACTGTGCAAATTGAAGCTCAGGGAAGTTTTGTAGATCCACAATTGGGAACCGTTTATAATACAGCTGGAAGAGGTACCGGGTTCATCATCGATCCAAGTGGGGTGACAGTTACCAATAATCATGTTGTCACTGGGGCTGCTCTGCTAAAGGTATGGATTTCAGGTGAAAAGGAACCTCGAAGCGCGAAAGTTCTCGGTGTATCTGAGTGTTGGGATTTGGCTGTGATTGATATTGAAGGAGACGGATTTCCATAT
>CAYSFA010000040.1:0-19737 GCA_964430025.1 uncultured Anaerolineaceae bacterium
ACCACCGAGACCAGAACCGTCATGCCCAAATCTTTGAAAGAGCCGGTATGACTATTGCCGCATAACTTGACCCATAAATCATCCATGCCGAGTTGTTTACCAAAGCGTTGTGCCCAAAAAAGGTTGCTATTCCCTTCGTACGTGGAGACAATTTGCTCATCATCCACCAATGGACAAACCCATTCCTTTTTTCCCCACACACCGCTTCCAAATGGCCAGGCAGTCGAGAACACGCGTTGTTCGAAGATAGCTTTCCATTCTACCGCGGTGCGTTGGCGCAGAGCTTCCATTTCATGCTTTACTTCCAGCAACCCACCACATTTCTCACAATGGTAAACAACTTCAAGAATGGAATAGCGTTTTTCACAGCCATGAATACATTCATACCAGCAGGAATAGTCCATGATTAACCTCCGTTGGGGGTGGGTGCAGTTTCCGAGTGAATAGCCTGAACAGCCCGAACAGCATCTTTTTGATCCAGAACCAGCGAAATACTATATTCAGAAGAACCTTGCGCGATCGCGATCACATTGATCTGGTTCTTGCCAAGTGCGCCAAATATCCGTGCGGATACGCCAGGAGTCTCACGCATCCCCGAGCCAATGATGCTGACGATAACCACCCCATCACGTGACCAGACCCGGTCTATGTCACCGCGCAGTAATTCTAGTGCCATTTCGGACTCGATGGATTTGATCACCTCGCCATTATGCAGGGAGGGAATTGTAAAGCAGATTGATTGTTCGGAGGAGGATTGCGAGATCATTAATACGCTGGCACCAGTACGGGCAACCGCGCCAAATGTACGGGCTGCAATACCAGGTACCCCTAACATACCGCGACCTTCAACGGTGATAATGCTGAGATCTTTAATGGTAGAGATCGCAGTGATTTCCCCGCGAGTGCGCGGCGGATGTAAGGTGATGCGGGTTCCGGGAAAATCCGGGTTAAAGGTGTTTTTCACCCATAAAGGCATGTCCCGGCTAACCACCGGGCGGATGGTCTTGGGGTGCAAGACTTTTGCACCAAAATAAGCCAGCTCACCTACTTCGGCGAAGGAGATCTCGGGGATGGGGCGGGCATCCGGCACCACACGTGGGTCCGCGGAAAGAACTCCATCCACATCGGTCCAGATCCAAACTTCATCCGCATCCAGAGAGTCAGCCAGGATGGCAGCGGTGTAATCCGATCCTCCACGACCGAGGGTAGTGATGACCCCCTCTGGTGTTGCCCCCAGAAAACCGGTTACTACCGGAATAATAGAATTCTGGAATAGTGGGACGAGATTGGATTGGATAAGTTCGCGGCTGCGTTGCATATCCGGAACTGCATTCTGGAAGGTGCGATCAGTGATGATACATGTGGATGCCTCAACCGCCTGGGCGGGCGATCCAAGGCTGCGGATCACAGCGGCAACAATCGGGGCGTTCATCCGCTCTCCCAAAGAGGAGATTACATCCATACCACGTGGAGTTACCTCACCCATTACCTGAATACTCTGACAATAATTCCTTAATTCCTCCAGGCGTTGGCTGATTTCATTCAGAACCACCTGTTTTTCCTCAGGATTGGAAATGAGGTCGTTGATGACCTCCAGATGATGCTCTTGAATTTCTTCAATGATTTCACGAGAACCAGTACCACTATTGATTGCTGCTTTGCGGGCACTCAGGATCAGTTTATCGGTGATTCCACTCATCGCGGAAACCACCACGATAAGGTTGTCCCATTGGGTTTTGTGTTTTCTGACGATAGTTGCAGTTTGTAAAATTGTGGATGAGGTGCCAACCGAAGTGCCACCAAATTTCATCACCAAAGTGCTCATAGGGTCTCCTGAAATGTCTACTGGGTCATGATGATTGTAAGAGGATTAGGGAGATTATACGCGTATGAGCAGGGTTGGTCAATTATGATCCATGGTAAATAAATTCCTCAACCCACATCTCGCTATAATTAATCTGTCCAACATCAAATCGAGGAGTTTCCATGTCTGTTACGGATAAAATAAAGGCGCTATTTCAATTAATCCGCCCGGAATTGCCTATTTCCGCGGGGATCTGTGTGATTGTTGGGCAAGCCATCGCCCTGGGAAAAATCCCAACCCTTTCAGATATGGGGGTAGGTTTTGGGCTTGGTCTATTTTTATCCAGTTCAGCGATGATATTCAATGACTTGTTTGATCTGGAAGTTGACCGGATCAATACACCGCATAAACCAATCCCCTCCGGTAGGGTTACCTCCAAAGAAGCTGTGGTATTTGGAATCGTTACAGGGTTGATAGCCATGCTGATGGCCATCTTAATCGATCCTTTATTGCTGGTACTGAGTTTCGTGCTGTGGATTCTGGGATTTTTATATAACTGGAAGCTTAAAGCCAATGGGTTGTTGGGAAACCTGATCGTCGCCACGAATGTCGGAATGACTTTCATTATGGGGGGGATGAGTGTTGGTGGTGTCAGAAATCCCATGGTCTGGATTTTTGGGGCGATCGCCTTTGTTTTTGATCTGGCGGAGGAAATCGCCGGGGACGCGATGGATATGGAGGGGGATAAAGAACGGGGTTCGCGATCATTAGCAATCCTGCATGGCAAACAAACAGCTTTACGGATTAGTGGAGTGTTATTCGTTGTGATGATTTTGCTGTCACTCGTGCCAATCTTTCTGGGGGAGACCAGTTTGGCTTATATCCTTCCAATCGCCATCATGGATCTGGCGATTACCTTTTTTGGGGTTCGGTTGATGAAAAGTACAACGCATACGGAAGGGCATAAAGCGATGCGCGGCTTGTATATCAGTGCGACCATCGGTTTGGTGGCATTTATATTGTCACGGTTTGTATAAAATTAATTTGATATAATAGGACAATATTTATCCATTCAGTCATGGTACAACAGGAGAATGAAGTAGATGGACACTTCCCTCTGGATCGTTTTTTTCACCGGTTTGACTGCAGGGGGCTTAAGTTGTATGGCTATTCAAGGTGGCTTGCTGACCAGTTCCTTAGCCAGCCAAATTGAGACCCAGGTTCTAAAAACAGGTAAACGAAAGACTAAAGAAAACAAAAAATTACAATTGGCCAAACCAATTGTCTTGTTTTTAATCGCGAAACTGGTTATTTACACTCTTTTAGGGTTGCTTCTTGGAGCATTGGGATCTGTCTTTGACCTCACTCCCCAGATACGGGGTGGGTTACAAATCGCAATTGCAATCTTCATGCTGGGGAACGCGTTACGGTTGTTGAATGTTCATCCTATTGTTCGTTTTTTTAACATCGAACCCCCCGCCGCGTTACGAAGATGGATTCGAAAGAAAGCTAAAAACCAGGAAAATTGGTTTTCCCCACTTTTTTTGGGGGCATTGACGGTTTTTATCCCCTGTGGGGTAACCCAGACGATGATGGCTTTGGCTGTCAGCACTGGTCAACCTTTGCAGGGGGCATTAATCATGTTTGCTTTCACACTGGGTGCCAGCCCACCGTTCTTTTTGCTCACCTATCTGGCTACCAAACTGGGATCATTGCTGGAAAAGTACTTTGTGCGTTTCGTTGCCCTGGCATTGGTGGTTTTTGCTTTTCTTTCCATCGATTCCGGTTTGACCATTATGGGTTTTCCCTACACCGTTTCCCGGTTGACTGCCAGGAATCAGGTGAACGCCAATACCCTTCCACGCATTGATGATCCAGCTAATTTTCCTTCTGTATATGTGGAAAGAGGGCCGGTGATCAGCGATGATTTGATTGTGTACGTCAATAACGATGGTTATTATCCCTATGAAAGTTATGCGAAAGCGGATGTGCCGGTGACATTACGATTGAGAACCAATGATACTGTTTCCTGTTCGCGTTCCTTTATCATTCCAACTCTGGACATCAAAGCTTTGCTCGATGCCACCGGAGAGAAAGTGATCGAAATTCCACCTCAAAAAGCAGGTACCACTCTGGCATATTCCTGCTCGATGGGGATGTATACGGGAGTGATTAAATTCCAATGAGTAAAGTGAAGATATTATTTCGAATTCCGGACATGCATTGTTCAGGCTGTTTGATGAAACTGGAAGGGTTGGAGGATGATCTTCCCGGAGTGTTGAAGGTGGAAGGCAGCTATCAGAAACAAAGCTTGCTGGTGGAGTATGATGATGCTAAGGTGAGCGAGGGGGAAATTCGCAAAGCAATTCAGGGGTTAGGATATACTGCTACTGATTGATTGAATTGAACCAGGAAGAAGCTACCATTGGACCAGACTGCTGAATTAACCAAACGTGAACGGGAGGTAATTGATCTCCTGTTGGAAGGCAAGAGCAATAAAATGATTGCGTCTTCCCTGCACGTTTCGACCAGTACTATTGAATTTCATCTTAAGAACATTTTCTCCAAGCTGCAGGTAAGCTCAAGAACCGAATTAATCTTAAAACTAGGGAAATCCACAGTTGCGCAGAACCCGGATTTCTCTGAAAATAATGACAGTTTCAATTTTAAGAATTGGATGTCATTAGGTCTAAAAAATATTGGAAGGTTCTTCGAGGGAAAAATGATAAATACTGAAAGTGAAAACTTAAATAAAACACAAAATGGTTCTGCCTTTTTTGAATCCATTCGGACATGCTTTAAGAAATATTCTGATTTTCAGGGAAGTGCTTCCCGATCAGAATTTTGGTGGTTCTTCCTGTTTATCGTGTTAGTTGCTTCCGCGCTGGTGTTGATAAACGAAACTGTTGGTGAAATATTCCTGATAATAACTCTGCTCCCGTTCTTAGCGGTTGGATCACGCCGCTTGCGCGATGTTGGAAAAAACACCTGGGAGCTATTGTATCTATTACTCCCAATTGCAGGTTTGGTGATCTTGGGATTAGCCTGGGCACAACCTTCCATCATTCAGGACGGTGAGGTCTGATTAATCGGTTAGTCCTCTAAGAAACCAGAATCGAATTCATCCACAAACTTAAGCCCACTTATCCTTCTGTTTGGATTCCAATTTCTCAGGAAATTTTTGTAAAATAAAATTCAAGTCCTGGAAAATTTGGAAAGGAGCTTTCCCTCATGAAGAAGGATAACGAGTTTGATGTGGTTATCGTTGGAGGCGGCCATAACGGCCTGATAGCCTCCTGCTATTTGGCTTTGGCTGGCCTTCGTGTCCTCATCCTGGAAAAGAACAATCATGTGGGTGGAGCTACCTGGTCTACCTATACCTTTCCAGGGGTAGATGTGCGGGTATCCAAATACTCCTATTTAATCAGCCTTCTCCCCCAAAAAATCCTTTCCGACCTGGGAATTAGTTTGGAAGTCCGGCAGAGAGCGGTGGCTTCCTTCACGCCAAGCATTAAAGATGGGATATCTAAAGGTCTATTAATCAGCAATTCTTCAGAAGAAACTACCCGGAATTCATTCATAAAATTTACCGGTGATGAGCGAGAATATGAAAAGTACCGAATCCTTCAGGAAAAAATAGCGATCTTCGCCCGGATCGTCTGGCCGACAATGCTATCCCCATTAATTTCCAAAAACGAACTGCGTGAAAGATTTCAGCAAAAAAAAGAAAGGGAGATTTGGGATTATATAGTAGAAAAACCTTTGTCAGCGTTGATTGAAGAGCATTTAAGTGATGATTTGGTGCGTGGGTTGGTCTTCACGGATGCGAAAATTGGTCATCTGACCCACCCGGATGATCCCACCCTGATCCAGAACAAAACCTTTCTTTACCACATCATCGGCCAGGGAACCGGAGAATGGCGGGTGCCGGTTGGGGGGATGGGAGCTCTGGTGGACGCGCTAGAAAGGAAAGCGCTGGCATTGGGTGTTTCATTGCAAACTTCAGCAAGTGTGGAAAAAGTCGACCATGGCGTTCCTAAAAGCGTCGTACATTTTATAAAAGGTGAAGAAGATTTTTCTGTCAGTACTCAGTATGTTCTTTTTAATACCGCTTCCAACATTGTCAATCAATGTTTGCCGCAAGCCTTCGTGGAAGAACAGGTGCAGGGATCGGTATTAAAAATCAACATGGTGCTGAAGAAATTACCCAGGTTGAAAGGTGATAGGACCTCATCCAAAGATGCATTTACCGGAACGTTCCATCTCAATGAAAATTACGAGCACATGAAGTCATCTTATTTACACGCTCAACAGGGCACTTTGATGGATGCCTTACCTGGTGAGATGTATTGCCACAGCCTGACGGATCCATCCATTTTATCCGGCGACCTGCAGGAAAAAGGCTATCAGACATTAACCTTATTTGGGTTGGATGTGCCCTATCAATGGTTTACGCAGGATAATGATGCGGTAAAGGAAGAAATCACCCGTAATTACTTGCGTTCGATCAATCTCTTTATTGAAGAAGACATTCATGACTGCCTGGCAAAAGATGCAGCTGGGAACTTGTGTATCGAAGCCAAATCCCCTGTGGATCTGGAAAACAGTATTGGGCTTCCTCAAGGAAATATCTTTCATGGGAATCTGACCTGGCCGTTTGCCGAAAACGATAACGAAGTTGGCACCTGGGGAGTAGAAACCAATTACGAGAATGTGTTTATTTGCGGATCAAGCGCAAAACGTGGGGGCGCTGTGAGTGGTATTCCCGGGCATAACGCTGCCATGAAAGTGCTTGAAATGATGGGAAGAAAACTTCATTAATTACCCACCCAACTCCGACAATGTCTCCGAAACAAAAAAACGACCGAAAAGGTCGTTTCTTGTGTGCCCCGGGCAGAACTCGAATCTGCAACCATCTGCTCCGCAAGCAGGTACTCTGTCCAATTGAGCTACCGGGGCATGCTAAATAAGCACGCAAAATATACCGCATTTCAGGTTAATCGTCAAGGAAAAGGGATTGACAAGGTCGGAAAATCCTCCGGAAACCTCGTTTCAAGTTGGCGTTCATAACTCAATCAATAGATCTCAGGTTACTTACCATATCGCTGCCAATGCTCCCCAAAGATGACCGTTTCATCCGGCACGGATTGCGGGATAGGGCTGGAAACCCAGGTGATATTGAGGAAATTCTTCCAATGCACATTTTCAGAGACGATATTGCCACCCCAGGTTCCGCACCCCAACGTTAACGCCACCGGCATACCGTTATCATAATTACCACTGTTGCCATAGGTCTGAACCTGGTTGACCATGATGCGGCTTACCCGGGCACGCAGAGCCAGTTCCTGGATGTGATCCTGGTTTTTACTATGGATGCCACAGGAATGACCATAGCCGCTAAAACGGGTGATTCGCGCGACGTAGGAGGTGGCCTCCTCAAAGGTTTTGTATTTCCAAAGGGTCAACACCGGGGAGAGTTTTTCTGCGGAAAACATATCTTCTGGCCCGATCGCTTCACCAAGCACCATCAGAAATTTGATCTCATGGTCGCTTTGGATGCCCGCTAATGCTGCAATCCTGGAAGCTGGTTGCCCGACGATTTTGGAACTCAAGTGGACTCCATCCGGCCACATCACTTCCTTAAGCCTGGCTTTCTCTTCCATGTTACAAAGATAGCCGCCTTCTTTAATTAAATGGATCACCATCTTGTCAAAAATCTGCTCCTGAAATACCGCTGAGTTCTCAGCCGAGCAGGAAGTTGCGTTATCAAAAACTTTACCCAGGTAAATTTTATGGGCGGCTTCTGCGAGATCAGCAGTTTCATCAACCACCACCACCGCATTCCCGGCACCGACCCCATAAGCAGGTGTACCACTGGAGTAAGCCGACTTGACCATGGCGCTGCCCCCAGTTGCCACCACCAGATCAACCTGTTTCATTAATTCCTGAGTAAGCGGAATGCTGGGTTCTTCAATATTTATGATCAGGTCTTCGGGTGCTCCGACCTGGTGCAAGCCTTCCCGCATGAAATCGCAGGTAAGCTGGCAGGTGGCTTTCGCCTTTGGATGAGGAGAGAAAATGACGGCATTACGGGTTTTCAACATGGGCAAACCGTTGGCAGCCAGGGTGGAGGAAGCGTTTGTAACCGGGGTAAGCGCCCCGATCACACCAACCGGTTTTGAAATTTTGACCAATCCTTTGGCTTCATCCCGTTCGATGACCCCAACAGTTTTCACTCCATGCAAATCCCGCAAGACTCCCAGGGTTTTCTTTCTATGTTTCAGTAACTTGTCATCATAAACACCCATTCCAGTTTCTTCGATGGCTAACTTCGCGCAGGCTTCGGCATGAGACTGCTGATAGAGCTGCCAACCTACTGCTGCTACCATCTCATCCACTTTTTCCTGCGGCCAAAATTCGATCACTTCCTGAGCTTTTCTTGCCCGGGTGATTAATTTACTTATCATTTCCTCCATCATTTTCTCCTTTAACTACACCCAACCATTGATCGCTGTTTTGACTTCATGATCTTCCAAATGATCGACATCAATAAAGTCAAGCACGCTGGGAAACGCCAACGCCGGTTTCACGATGCTTTCAGGCAACTCTCGAATGATTTCCGCCATCGTCTTATGCGTGGTTTGCGAAATTTCTTTCAACACTTCTCTCGATGCAGCTTGTGGTTCTCTGCGATGATCTGGGTATCCTTTGCCATGTTCCACATCAAAGAAGCGATCGAACATAAATCGCAGATTGACCCCGCTCGCCCAGCCATAACCTTGATTGAGTGCCAGCGAGATGCAATTGCCGGCATTGATTTGGGCAAACAACCAGGCATCCAATGGCTGCAACAACAACCCGCAAAAGACACCGGGAAATTGCATAACAGAATTCATGTAACCAATTCCCGTTCCGCACCCGCCAACCACCAGATCAACCTTTTTCAAATTAAGCAAAAGCGCCGAGAGAAACCCGGTGTGAATATATTGCAGTTCGGGTTGTTCACCTGATTTACGCATGCCCAGATTGAAGAGTTCATGACCACGATCTTCCAGGGCGTTCAGAATGTCAGCATTACGATCAGCCGCACTGGTTTCATTAATAACAGCTATTCTCATCTAAAATCCTTTCCCGTTTATTTCTTTTTGATTGCGATCATGGCAGCGTTAATAATATCCTCAACGCGCAAGCCCATATGATCCATCAGGGATTCAGCATCCAGGGCGGTATAGGCAAAGCGGTCTTTCACGCCGACTCTTACTAAAGGAGTCGGGCAATTTTCCGCCAACGTTTCAGCCACCGCTCCTCCCAGTCCACCGATGATGGAGTGTTCTTCGATTGTTACGATCGCGCCAGTATCACTGGCAGCAGAGCAAATCGCTTCCACATCCAGCGGTTTTAGCGTGTGTATTTCCAGGATGCGGGTGGATATTCCCTGCTGATTGAGTTGATCAGCCGCTATCATTGTGCGACCCAGCATGGTGCCATTAGCGATCAGGGTAACATCGCTGCCCTCTCGTAATTGGATGGCTTTCCCGATTTGCGGTTGAATGCTCTCTGGATGGACAGGCAGGGCAACATCCCGGCTCATACGGAAGTAGAGTGGTCCTTCATGGGATGCGATCACCGGAATCCAGTTTTTGATCTGGTTATTATCGGATGGCACGATCACAGTCATATTGGGGATGGCGCGCATCACCGCCACATCGACAATGCAATTATGTGTGGGACCATCCTTATAATCGGACAAACCGGCATAATGACCTACCAGCTTGACATTGGTATTGGCATAGGCTACGCAGGTGCGAACCTGTTCGATGGCACGTAATGCCAAAAAAGCCGCAAAAGCATTCACAAACGGGATGAACCCTCCTAGAGATAAACCTACGCCAAAATCGACCATACCTGGTTCAGCGATGCCAACATTATAGAAACGATCAGGAAATCTTGCTGCGAAGAAATTTGTGAGGGTGGAGGAAGAAGTATCAGCATCCAGCACTACAACTTTGTCGTTGAGGGCACCATAGTCAGCTAAGGCGCGACCATAGGCTTCCCGTTGAGGCATTGTTGTCATCTTACACCTCCTCTTTCTGTAATTCTTTCAGGGCTTGCTCGTAGAGCATCGGGTTAGGAACAGCCCCGTGCCAGCGTGAGTCATTTTCCATAAAAGAGACCCCTTTCCCCTTGGTGGTGTGAGCGATGATGATGGTTGGTTGACTGTGGATTTCTTCCGCATGATCTAAAGCCTCCACGATTTGACGGACATTGTGCCCATTGATTTCCAACACATGCCAGTTAAAGGCTCTCCAACGTTCCACCAACGGTTCCAGAGGCATGATGTCATGCACCGCTCCATCCAATTGGACATCGTTATAATCCAGGATTGCGGTCAGGTTCGAAAGCCGATATTTGGCTGCCATGTTCGCCCCTTCCCAGACGATACCAGCTTGTAATTCGCCGTCCCCTAACAACACATAAGTGCGATATTTTTTGTTGTCTTTCCGGGCTGCCATTGCCAGACCGGCACCAATTGCCAGGCCATGCCCGAGAGGTCCAGCGCTCATCTCGATCCCAGGCGTCTTGACACGGTCCGGATGTCCTTGCAGATGGCAATCCAATTCTCCCCAACGGTAAAGGTCTTCTTTTGGGAAAAAGCCTTTCCTGGCCATGGCCGCATAAAGAATCGCGGAGGCGTGGCCCTTGCTCAACAAGAAACGGTCGCGATCTTCCCAACCCGGGTTGGTTGGATCGATACGAAGTTTGTGGAAAAATAACACCGAGAGGATTTCCGCCGCAGAGAATGAGCCACCGGGATGACCAGCTTGACGTTTGTAGATCATTTTAATGCTCTCGATGCGAAGTTGTTGGGCGATCTCCTCCAACTCTATTATTTTTTGTTCGGGTAAATAATTCATTGCTTCCTTCCTAGCGGGTGATTGGCTTTTGATTGATGACCACTTCTTGGTTTTCTTTGGCGGATTGGTGGGCAGCGATCGAAAACTCCAGAACCGCTCTTCCTGTTTTACCATCCAGTTTTGGATCCCCACCTTTTTGGATGACATCGATCAGATGATGGGTGCAATCAATAAAACTGTCATGCCATTCAAAGCGATCTACGGGGATCTCTGTGGTCTTTCCATCCCTGAACAACACCAGCGGTGGGTAATCGATTGTCTTTGCCGTGCAGCGATTAATGAACAGGATTCCTTTATCTCCAATGATTTCGGTTCGGTCATCATCTGAATAATAAATGCTTTCCATCTCCAAATTTGGGGTATGCGCAAAATTCAATGTGCCGTATTTGCGTTCCCCAGAGAATTGAAACATGATGACTGCCGGCGCATCCAGATAGATGGTCGGGTACACTTTGGATTTGTCAATCCATGCATTCACCCGTTTCACCGGCCCCATCAAGTCATACGCCAATGAAAAAAGATGATAACCATGGTCAAAAATCAATTCGCCACCACCGCTTTTTTCTTCATTGAAGCGCCATGCCCAGGCGGATAAAGGTATCTTCCATTGGGTTTTGCTCTTTCCGGTGCTGACATGCATTCTCAGCATCTGTGGTTCACCAATCTCCCCCGCTAAAATCATTTCTTTGGCTTTTACATTAGGCGGATAAAACACGAAATTTTCATACACCCGGAAAACCTGACCCGTTTTTTCGGCAGCGTAGATCATTTCATCCGCTTCTTCCAAGGTGATCGCCATCGGTTTTTGAACCGAGACATGTTTTCCGGCTTGTAATGCCTGAACAGTCATTGAACAATGCAGATGATGCGGGACAAGCAGCTCCACCAGATCAATATCAGGATCACTTAATACGTCCTGATAATGCTTGTAAGTTTTGGGAACCTGCCAATCCCTGGCTTTTTTCTTTGCTGTTCGTTCATTGGTATCACATAACGCAACAATCTTTGCGTCATCCCGGCCAGTATAGCCCATTTGGTGCAGATCTGAAATTCTGCCACATCCGACAATAGCGACATTTAGTGTTTTATTCATAGTTATCCATTCAAAGTATGATCTTCGGGATTTTCTAATATTCCTTTTTCCCGTAATTGTTCCCGTATCTTTTGGTGGGCTTTACGATTAAGCGGATACCAGATCAATAAGGGCAGTGCGACGAGCATAAAGAATGCGGGAACTGGCCCGAAGAAAAAGCGAATGCCGAAAAGGGTTGAAGTGGTCTGTTCCACATTGGGCACATAATTATAGAAAGCCAGGATCCAACCCGTGCTGGAAATGGCGATCGCTTCCGACACTTTGGTTGCCAACCCCCAAACCCCATAATACATACCACTACGATAATCACCCGTTTCAAGGCGATCATAATCGACCACATCTGCCATCATCGACCAGGGGAAGACCCAGTTGGCCGCAAAACCAATTCCTGCGATCACGGCAATAATATAAATCACCATGGTGGGATTGTTCGGTAAGAAGAAGCATACCCCGACTGCCACAGCACCGATGCCCATTCCCAGGCCATAGGCTGGCCCCTTATCCCATTTGTCGGAGATCTTCTTCCATGGGAAGATGGAGAGTACCACCGCGATCAGCAGGAGCCCCATAACAATTGGTACTTCCTTTTCCATCTTCAATTGATAGGTCAGGAAATACGCCATGATCGTTTTAATGAGCGCAAAAGAAAGATTCATAATTAAATACGCGATGAGTAAGCGTACAAATGGTTTGTTTTTAAAGGTGTATTGAATGGCTTTAATGGGGGAGATGCTGGATTTGTTTTCTACGATATCTTGTTTTTCACGGATACCAGCCGCCGAGAGTAGAAGAGCTGCGGCAGCAATTATACCGTAAGCGATCCCGATAAAGCCGTACCCGGTATATTTTACGGCGAACATGCCTACAATCGCTGGTGTTAGGGCAGCCCCCACCAGATAAGCGGGTACAGACAGGATCATGCGATAGGAAGTAAGGCTGGAGCGTTCATCGTAGTCTTCAGTCAGTTCGGAGGTTAAGGAATAATAAGGCACGTTGGTGACTGTCCAGATGGTGTCAAACACTAAGAATGTACCAGCCACCCAAAGAAAAATACCCACCTGATCCAACCCTTTGGGCACCTGCCATAACAACATGATGCTGATCGCCAGCGGGATGGCCCCAAAGATCATAAACACACGGCGTTTGCCGAAGCGTTTGGAGGAGGTGCGATCTGATATCCAACCAAAGAGGGGATCGTTAATCGCATCCCAGATTTTTCCGACCAAAAGTGCGCTTCCCACCAGGGCGGGTGGCAGCAGAGCCCCATCGGTATAGAAAATCATGAGGAAAAATTGAATTGCCGAATTGACCAAAGCGTTTCCGACATCACCGATACCATAAAACAGCTTGGTCTTTAGAGATAATTTGTCCTGGATGTTAGTAATAGACATTGGTTCTCTCCTGATAATTATTTACAAACCGATCTCATGCCGAAGTTTTTGGGTGTCTTCTGACCATACCCCGACATTCCACCTGCCATAGGTTCCCAGCCCTCCCAATTCATCGGGGCCGTAATAAACCGGAAGATGGATAATACTCAACCCTTTGTGTTCTCTGGCTGACTTTAATGCGGAGAGTAACGATTTGGCATCATATCCACCGTGGAGGGCATTGACCCCTTCAAAAGCTTTCGCCATGGCAACATAATCAACCTTAACTGAATCATTTGTGGCAAAATCGACGCCATACTGGTCCATTTGTAATGCAGAGATCGCAGACATGCGGCGATTGTCCATGATTAGAATGCAACCCTGTGCTTGGTGCTCCACCGCATCGATCAAAATTTGGGGATTCATCATGAAGGATCCATCCCCCGTGATTGCCAATGGATAGAAAGGCCGGACAGATAACGCGGATGCCAACACCGCAGAACTGGCAAAACCCATGTAGCTGGCGCCACCATCGGTAATGGTTTGACCCGGTTTGTCGTCCTCGACGATTTGAAAACCATTCGCCTGCACATCTCCGGCATCGAAAATCGAAATGCAATTATTGGAACGTGCCCAATCGGTTGCTAATTTAATGGCTGCAGGTTGGGTCATGACCTCTCTTCCCCAGATGGGATCAAAGAGTTTTTTCTGTTTGAAGCGTAAAGATTTAAAAGCTTCCCATTCTTTTTTCTTTGTCGAGCAGGCGATGAACCAGTCTGAGGGAACCACAGACGGTGATGGATTCAATTTTTTCATGGTATTGAGTAATTGTTGCAAGGTGAGCGCTGCATCCCCAACAAAGGCGGTTGTTTTCCCGTAGTGGGTAGCCGAATCCGGATCAGTATTGATATTTACGACTTGCTGAACATTGGGGTATCCGGTGCGGGAACAATCAGATTGGCACACAAAACGAGATCCTATAACGATCAGCAAATCGGCATTCGCCATGGCATAATTTCCGCTGATCGATCCCTTTGAACCGCCTACCGTCATGTTTCTGGGATGGTTGTAGGGGATCACCCCACTGGCTACGGGGGCGGTAATTGCCACCCCATCAGCTACTTCCAATAATTCCATAATCTCATTACCAGCAAATTTTGCCCCACCTCCAACACGCACGACAACCTTTTTAGCTTCAAGAATTGCTTTCGCTGCCTGTTCATAATTCCCATTATTTGGGGCAGCTCCGAGTGCTGGCGGTGTGCCGACGGGCAGCTCATCCAGATTAAACCCTTTCATGATGGAAGCCTGAATATTCATCGGTAAAAGCAAGAAAAACGGAGCAGCCCTGTGCGGGTGATCCACAGTATTCAGCCCGCGCCGTAAAGCAGTTGGAAGGGCGAGTGGAGTGTGCAGGCTGTAAGTCTGGCTCATGCTGCTGAATAAGCGTTGGAAGGAACCCTGCTCCGGGCGAGGAATTTGTTGGAAATTAGGCCCTTCATCCTCGGTGGTCTCGTCGCCAAAGATGTACCAGACGCCAAGTCCGTTGGCGAGCGGAACCAGCGATGCAGCCAATGCCTGCAAAGGACCAGGCCCAATTGAAGCGATCACTGCAGCTTTTTCGCCGGTGATCCAGCGAAGGGCCGTGGCAGCATGCGAGGCTTCGATCTCGTTGCGGACGTTGAAGACACGCACCAAACCAGCTTGCTGATAGACGCGTAACACTTCGCCAATTTCCGTGGTGCCATGCCCAAAGACGGCAATGAAATTCTTTACCCCCTGGAGCTGTAGGCCTATGATCAACGCTTCTGAAACGGAAACATCAACGAAGCGAGGGATTTTGCCCGTAGCTATTGCTGTGGAAAGATCACCAGCGTGTTTTATCGCCATCGCTCGTTGCAACCGGATTTCAGCCAACTCAGACATCGAAATGCTTTTTTCAGTATTCATAAGTTCACCAGATTGAATAAAATGGGAATTAATGGGCTAATTTTCGTTATTATACAACAATGTTTTATATAAAACAACAAAACAATAGGAATATTTCAAAAAACATAAATTTTTTATAAATATGTTTAGAATTGTTGCGATATGTGCAACATTTATCATTTATTTATGTTATATAGTCGAAATAATGCTTAAACAAATTGCAAAAATACAAAGGAAATTGGAAATAAGCCAATTAAGGGGTGAATAAAACCTAAAAAACCAACATTTGTTGACTTATATGAAATATAGTTGTAAAATCAAGAGATCGTTTCAATGGCAGATAATAATTTTGAAAGAACTGCCAAATAAAAAGAGAAATCAGGAAAATGAGCGAAATACAATCGTTAGCGCGTGGATTACAAATTATAGAAAAATTAGCGGAAGCTGCGGATGGGCTGAGCGTTACCGATTTAGCCAATCAATTTGAAGTGGACAAAGGAAGCATGTCCCGATTAATGCAGACCCTGGCAAAATATGGATTTGCTGAGAAAAATCCCGATAATCGAAAATATATCTTAGGTCCGCAAATCGTTCGTCACAGCCGTACCCTGCTGCAAAGAAATTCGTTACGCGATATGGCCAAACCTTATCTCAAGCAGCTGGTTGATCTGACTGGTGAATGTTCGCATTTAGCGATTCTGGCGCAAGGACAGGCGTTTTATATTGATCAGGAAGAATCCACCAATGCCTTACGCGTGACCACCAGTGTAGGCAGCCTGGCCCCCTTGTATTGTACTGCGCTGGGTAAAATCTTTTTGGCTTTCACCAAAACACCTCTGCCGGATGATTTACCCTCCCATACCATGCGCACCATTACGGACGCATCCATGTTGAAAAGACATTTGGAAATTGTACGCTCGCAAGGGTATGCCATTGATGATGAAGAATGGAATTTGGGGGTACGTTGTATTGCGGTGCCGGTATTTGATCATCGCGATAAATGTGAGGCAGCCATTGGAATTTCCGGCCCTACCACCAGGCTCTCTTTGGAAAAAATATCACAGCTCTCCACCACAATCATGCAGATTGGCAAAGATCTGAGCTCGAAGCTTAGTTTCCGATACCACACAGTCGAAGAAGAATAGGTCTTTTATCGAAATGCTGAAATTTGGTTCTTAACTCAGTTGGAAAAAATTTCGCCCTCCACTAAAAGATGAAATTCAGTATGTAAATCAGGTGGAGGGAAAGCATAGACGCAAATTTGTATTTGATCAATCTCATTTGATTGATCAAATTAGATTGAAATCACCTTTTCAGCTCTGAATTGGGCTTCGATGATATCGGTCATCCCGCCAACAATCCCGACTTGTACCTGATCAGTCAGTTTGAAGGAATCCAGGCAGGTGCCACACAGGATAAGATGGACGCCTTTTTGCTCCAATTCTTTGAGTTGATCCAATACAGGCGAACCAGAAACGGCAAGTTTTACCCCATCGGTGTAAAAGCAAATTACCGAAGGCAGGATATTGTTTTCATTGAGCAGGGTAAAGTACTTAAGCGCCAAAGTGAGCTGTAACGCGCTTTGTGAATCCCCCAGGCCATTTCTGGTAACCAGGATAGTTGTGTTTTTTGTTGATATTTCCATTTTGTCCTCCATGATGAAATAATAAAAAAAGCCACCAACACAGGCAGGTGACCTTCCGGAAGTCTGGAAATATCAGGTGGTGAGTTGAGCACCACGCCTGCTTGTGCAAACTGCACAACGATGCGCACAGGCATCTGTAAAGTTGCGTCAGGTATGGTGGTGAACAAACAACATATTGCTCCTTCGAAATGATTATAGGAAAAACAATCAGAAAAGCAAATGATGATAGCTAAGTGTATTTTTGGAGATAAATCTGGTTAATTCCCAAAATTCGATCTAAATATGGGAATTCATTCCCAAAATTCGATCTAAATATGGGAATTAATTCCCAAAATTCATGCTATAATCAAAATATGATATCACGATTGATGGAAAATAATATTTACATGAGGCTAACCAGCTTACACAAAGCAATTATATTATTGGGAGCAAGACAAGTTGGTAAAACGACCTTATTAAAGAAACTTCAAAAAAGACTTATAGATGAAGGTAAAAGAGTCAGATTTCTGAATTGTGATTTGGAAGAAGAACGCCAGGCGATTAATACAACCTCACGAACAATTTTAGACCGATTGGTTGACGGAATTGATGTGGTTCTTATTGATGAAATTCAGCGATTAAACTCCCCGGGATTGACTCTAAAAATTTTGGTGGACCTATATCCAAATTTGATGATCTTGGTTACCGGATCATCTAGTTACGAATTGAGGAATCAGTTAAATGATGCCTTAACTGGCCGATATGTAGACTACATTCTGTATCCTTTAGCATTATCTGAAATAATTGAAAATACTCAAACTGGCAGTGACCCCGCTTTTGTTTATTCAACTGCTAATACGTTATTACCGGATGTGCTTCGTTATGGGTTTTATCCAGAAGTCTATTTAGAACCAAATCCCTCAACGAAGCAATTGTTGCTGACAAAAATTGTAGAAAGTTATTTATTTAAAGATATTCTTGCGTATCATCGAATTCGTTATTCACAGGCCATTGTAGATTTAGCGAGAGCTTTGGCTTATCAAATTGGAAGCGAAGTTAACGAAAATGAACTTTCAAGACGGTTGAAAATTGATCGAAAAACGATTTTAAGTTATATAGAAATTCTAGAAAAAGCCTTTGTCGTAAAAAGACTTTATCCTTTCTCGCGTAACCCACGAAGAGAGATTGGTAAGCAAAGCAAAATCTACTTTCTCGATCTTGGTGTTCGTAATGCACTAGTAAATGATTTTAGCAAACTGGAATTAAGACAAGATCAAGGCGCGATTTGGGAAAACTTATTAGTGGTTGAGCGATGGAAACTTCATTCAAATTTCGAAATGAATGTTCAAAGTCGGTTCTGGCGTTCTTATAGTGGCGCAGAGGTCGATTTCATTGAAGAATTTCGCAGAGATTTAATTAAACCTTACGAGTTTAAACTTAGCTCAATAAAATCGAAAAAAGGTAGTGCCTTTTATAATGAATATGGGGTCGAGGTAGAAGTCATCAATAAAGAAAATTATTTGAATTTTATTTTTGCTTCGGACACGACTTAATGCTGTTATGTGGTTTTTCAAATACCCAAACGCAACTATTGGTTTGAAATATGGAAAAGAAGATCAAAAGCAAAATGGAAAATTGGATCGGGGTTTTCGTTTTCCTTGCAGGGATCCTTTTTGTTGTCTTGCGGCTTATGCGCACTTCCAAATCCGTACCAGGAGAAAAATTCGCTAGAGAATTTTTAATTCGCAAAATCGGTGAGGAACAAACTGAAATCCATCTCGAACAATTCAGGATGATTTATTGGAATTTATATCAGCAGCGGCAAATCCCCAGGAATCGCATCTTACATTTTCATCTCAATCAGGCGATCTTGCCGGTTTTAGCTTTTTACCAGGTTTTGCTCCTTCTCAATGATGGTGATAAACAGAAAAAAATCAAAGAAATTGAAGGGGTTGTCCGTATCTGGATAGTAAGAACCACTCGTTACTTTATTTCACCACTTCGCTTCTTCAAGCATCCATTCAAGATTTTCAGACCCGGTTTCGAGATTGTGATGAAATTGTTTCCTCCTGCCGGATTTGAGATTGATTATTTTGAAAAAAGCGATGAACGGGTCGCTTTCGATATCAAAGGTTGTTTTTTCGACCAGACTCTCCGGCATTACGGTATTTCTGAATTAACCCCGGTAATCTGTGCAGCGGACGAAGCAATGGCAGAGTTGTTTCCGCCTTCCATCGAATTTGAACGCACGCAGATCTTGGGGAGGGGAGGAAATTGCTGTGATTTTCGATATTATCGCAAATAATCATCAAGTTTGGTCTTGGATTATTTTTCGGAATGATTTATTAGAAAAAATTTACAAAGAGGACAAATGGAAATTTTAATCATCGGAGCAGGTGTTATTGGTACTATCTACGGTTGGCAACTTCAAAAAGCTGGCTGTCATGTTACTCATCTGGTCAGAAAATCAAAAATAGAACTCTATAAATCATCCGGAATACTAATGAAATGTTTGGATTTGAGAAACTCAAAAAACAGGATGATCGAAGAAGAGTACACTCCGAATTTTGTTGAAACCATTTCTGATAATAATGAATTTGATTTTATCCTTGTGGCGGTTAATAGCAATCAACTTGAGGATATCCTGCATATGTTAAATGCAACCCAAGGGAAGGCACATATTGTGTTTTTGCAAAATATGCGACTTGGGGATGATGTATTAATTGCTGAACATTTGGACAAGTCCAGATATTTCATTGCTTACCCATTTAAAGCAGGAGGAGGACGTAAAGAAAATCTGGTCGATGGGGTGATTTTTGGGATGCCGATGACTAATACAGTGATTGGAGAAGTTGACGGAATCATCACCAATAGGGTGAAGGAGTTTTATCATTTGCAAAAAAACTTTATGGCTCACCAACAAGAACTATAAAAAACATAAAATATTATTTTAATAGGGGTATTACTTTTTCACTAACAAATACAAATGGTTTTGGAGGAAG
>CAYSFA010000041.1:0-19674 GCA_964430025.1 uncultured Anaerolineaceae bacterium
ACTGGCGATTATAGATCGAAATATTTTGCGCATTGCTCTGTGGGAATTTGCAGTATCGAAATGTACACCTATAAAGGTCGCTATAAATGAAGCTATAGAATTGTCCAAAACTTATGGATCAGATTCAACACCTAGATTTGTAAATGGAGTTTTAGGCAGTTTAGCAAACCAATTAAACGAAATTGATCAGAAAATTAGCCATTATCTAAACTCTAACCGCTGAGGGGTTTATGAAAACAAATAATTTTTCCATCCTCAAACTTATTTCTTTAATTTTATTGATAAGTTTATTCTTATCCAGCTGTTCAAATCTTGGCACTCAGCCACCAATTGAACAACCAGAAACTTCAATCAAACAATTTCACCAAAATTTACCCTACACTGAAGTGACAATTTCTTTGGAAGTTCCTAAAGCAATCGATAATGAAATCATCTTTGAGTTAATTGACGATATTACTGGGATTGAGTTGAATCCAACCAGATATGTGATGACGAAACTTGAAGACAATCTTTATGAATTGGTAATACCTATAAAAGTCCCCTCTCAAATTAAGTACAGATTTTACAAAGATAACGGATTACCCATCTATGAAACTGATTCCAACAACAACGTAGTTCAATATAGAATGGCATATGTAAGTAATGAATCTATCATTCCTAATATACTGACCAATTGGCAAGATGAACAATATGACCATAAATATGGCAAACTTTCTGGGCAAATTGTAAATATTGATACCAACTCCCCAATCCCCAATGCAATAATTGTTGTTGGTGGAAAACATAGTTACTCTAATTCATTAGGAAATTTTAAAATTGATAAACTTCCTGCAGGAAAACACAATTTAATCATTTCCAGTACAGATGGAGAATATCAAACTTTCCAACAGGAAGCGATCATCGGCGAAGGCTTAACGACACAAGCAAATGTAGGGCTAAAGTCATCGACTTTTGTATCCATTTCTTTTGTCGTTGATCTACCAGAAAACACACCTGCAGATGCACAAATGAGAATCTTAGGGAACACATACCAGTTGGGTAATGTTTTTGGGAATATTTACAATGGTACAAGTATTGCTCCAGCAAGAGCACCAAAATTATCAATTCTGTCAGATGGAAATTTCGCTATTACAATGAGTTTGCCTGCCGGATTTGATCTCAGATATAAATATTCTCTTGGAGATGGATTTTGGAACGCTGAATTAGACACTGATGGCAATTTTAAAGTTCGTCAGTTAGTCGTCCCTGACGAGGATACAATCATTAATGATGTCATAGATAATTGGGGAATTCTTGATGATCAAAAAGTTGATTTTTTGGTAAACACTCCTGAGAATACACCAGATTCCGATGTTGTTTCAATCCAATTCAATAGCTTTGGTTGGTCTCCGCCTATTCAAATGTGGAAAGTTAATGAATATCAGTGGAAATATCAGCTATTAAGTCCTTTCCATATGGTTGGGAAGATTGATTATCGATTCTGCAGAAATGATGCTTGCGATATTGCATTTGACGCTTCAGCCCCTATAAATGGATATTCATTTGATACATCAAACCTACCCCAAAATCTTGATATAACAATTTCAAATTGGAATGGTTGGGGGGTAGAAATCCAAGAACCAGAGATAAGTGTTCCGGAAATAAACGCGCGACCTGAGGGGTTTATTGCAGGATTTGCAATTTCTGATGACTATAATGTTTATACTCCGATCCACATTGAGAAAGCATTTCAAAACATGTTGGATGTAAATGCAAATACTACCATTATTCCGATTAAGTGGACCCTATCTTCAATTAATCCTTTGGTTTTCGAACCTATAACAGGATCCAATCCGTTGTGGAAAGATTTGGTTTTGATGATCCAGAAAGCTCAAAAGAATAATCTGCAGGTTTGGTTGTCACCACAAGTTGAATTATCCACTTCCGCAATTAAAGAATTAAGTCAATTATCCGAAGGAAATGATGGATATAAACAATTTTCTGAGGTGTATGGAGAATTTCTGACATACGCTACAGATTTAGCAAATTATATGAGTGTAGAAGGGGTAATTTATCCTACTGAAATTATCCATCTGGCAAATGTAGAAAACTATGATGGTTTTTCAGCCACCATGTCACAAATAATATTAGAAAATTTAGAAGTTTTTCGAAATCGGTTTCCTGGAAAACATTTCATATCATTCAGAAACTCATCTGTCACTGATTCCGTTTTGCTTTCTTCAATCGATGGTTATTTAATAAAACCGGAGATTGACTTATTAACCTCTGACTATATAGGTGAAAATTTTGAAAAAACAATTGAGAATTATTTTGAGCAAGTAGTCTTTGCTAGCTACTCTGATTACAACAAACCAATAATAATTGGCCTTGATTACCCTTCAATTTCTGGTACAGAAACCGGTTGCGTCAAAGTGGAAGATGAATGTTTGGATTTTGAACTGATCAACAATCTGGATATTCAACAAGGACAAAGTCTTTTCCCACTTGACTTCGAAACACAAATTAATTTATTCAATTCAACGTTTTTGGCGATTAACAATCTTGACTGGATTGACGGAATAGTTTCTTTAAATTACAACCCTCAAGTTGCAATTATGGATTTTAGTAGCTCAATTCGCGGGAAGCCGTCCATAGGTGTGTTTTGGTATTGGTATCCAAGATTGCTTGGTATCCCGGTAAATTAGGCTCTAATTTAAATTATTCTTTATTGTAATTAAATTTATTTTAAGTTTTCCGCTGAGGTATTCCTCGGTTCTGTACCCATTATTGTGGTGTTGAAATGTAAAGCATTATGATTGCAGAAATTATCAAAAATGGTGCATATGGGATTGCTGTAAACAATTCATATCTTTTTCTAATTTTCATGTAGAGAATATAACCGGCACTAAATACCCCGCCCAAAAGAATTGCAAAAAATATCAAAACAAAAATCCTCGGCCACCCAAAAAGCAAGCCGAGAATTGCTGATAGATTAACATCACCGAATCCCAAAGCAACATCATCTTCTAACTGTCCCTTACGTTTCGCCATCCATTTGGAAAATAAGACTCCAAATAGGTAAAGCAAGAACATGATAAGAAATCCGGCTCCCCCACCTAAAAACGTTTTTTGCCATCCATTTAGGATTATTCCAATAACAAAAAAAACAATTGCACCAAAGATACTTACTGGGTGCAAAATCAACTTGTGTTCTAGATCTATGATAAAAACCAAACTTAGAAAGGAAACGATTACCAAAGCAATTGGCCAAGCTGCATACTCAGGTGGAAAAAGAAATATTAGAACATATGTTATAATAAAAAAGGTAATTGTGATAATATTTCTTCTAGGGATTTTATTTTCACATTTTGGACACATCCCCAGAAAATAATAATTGTGTAGACTAATTTTATTGTCACAATTAGGACAAATTGAGGTGAAAAGAATTTTTCTATAAAGAGGAAGCGTATTCGCCAAATGGTTTACGATGATTCCAACGGCCACACTAATGGGAATTAACCAAATTAGGTTTATAAATTTCATTTCACCTTTCCTGGAACTTTTGGATAATTATTAATTATATGGTAAGTAACAGAACAGAACCTGACTTTTTTGATTTTTGGATAAATTCTCCAGGTATTCGCGAGAATATCACATACGTTAAGGAAATTGGTGAGTCACCCGGTGATTATTCCGAATTTCCAAGTCTTTTTCATAAAGATCTTATAAAATGTCTGCGTGCAAACTCAATCTCAAAATTATTTTCACATCAATTTGATGCGATTCAATTAGTTTGTTCTCACAAGAATGTGGCTGTAACTAGTGGTCCATCCAGCGGGAAATCCCTGGTTTACCTCTTACCAATTCTCAATGATTTATTCAGTGGGATAAAAACAACTTCAATTTTGATTTTTCCGACAAAAGCTTTGGCCTATGATCAATTACAGCATATTTATTCATTTTTAGACCAAAGCGAATTAGACCCTAGAGTAATAAAAAACGTCAAAAATAAAATTAATGTGTACGATGGCGACACCCCTCCGGATATTCGCACCAAAATTCGGAAAAATTCTCAGGTAATTCTCACCAATCCTGACATGATTCACTACGCTGTGCTTCCAAATCATGATTTGTGGGAGGACTTCTTTGAAAAATTAAAATATGTTATTTTGGATGAAGCCCATATTTATTCAGGTATTTTTGGGTCGCATGTCGCTAATGTTATCAGACGTCTTAAGAGAATTAATTCGCTCTACAATAAAACTTTAAGCTTTATTTGTACAACTGCTACCATTGGAAATCCGAAAGAGTTTTTGCGCAGACTTGTGGAAGAAGAGTTTGAATTAATTAACCAAGATGGTTCTCCAAAAATAAATAAGAAATATGTCTTTTATAATCCCCCAATTATTAACCAGGAATTAGGGATCAGAAAAGGCTTACATCAGGAAACACTTAGAATCACTGAAGAATTTACAAGGAATAATGTTCAAGTACTTGTTTTTCAAGGATCACGTAAAGAGGTTGAAAAAAGCTTAAAATATCTTCAACAAAATGACAAAAATAATTCCAATACTACCGCCAGTTACCGTAGTGGATATCTTGCTCAAGATAGAAGAAAAATAGAAGAAGACTTTCGTTATGGAAGAATTAATGCACTTTTTTCTACAAACGCTTTGGAATTAGGGATAGATATTGGTAATTTGCAGTGTGTAATTCTTTCTGGTTATCCAGGCTCAATTTCATCAACCTGGCAACAAATGGGAAGATCTGGAAGAAGTAAAGCGGATTCAATTGCCATTTTTATTGCTAGTTCAAATCCGATTGATCAATTTATTATCAATCGTCCAGAATATCTTTATGTAAACAACCCGGAAAATGCTCTAATCAACCCTAATAATCCCAATATTCTAATTGACCACCTGGTGAGATCCATTATGGAAGTTAGCCTAATTCATGGTGAAGAATTTGGAAATTTGAATTGGGAACAAATTGAACCAATATTAAATCACCTAATCACTCTTGGCATCGTGGCTCAAAAAAACGAGAAATACATCATAATTGCACAGAATGAATCAAGTAAGCCATTTTCTATTCGAAATATGAATAGTAATACACTAAAACTCATTGATGTCACTGAGAGCCGAAAAATCATTGGAGAAATTGATTTTTCTAGTAGTTTCTGGATGGTACATCCTCATGCAATTTATTTGCATTTGGGAGAACAATACAAAGTCACCAATTTTAATTTGGATGAAAAAGAAGTCCTATTAGAAAAATCGGACGCCAATTATTACACTGAACCTATTTTAAAAACAACGTATGAAATTCACTCAACTGATGAGAGTAAAAATCTCAATGAAATGTCCACTGAATTTGGTCAAATATTGGTTACGACCAAAGTGACAGGATTTAAAGAGATTCTCTGGGAGACGAATCAAAAGATAAGTGTTCAGGAATTGGATTTACCCGAAACAAAAATGGAAACTGAGGCATTTTGGTTCCATATTCCTGAAAAAATAAAGAACAAATTAATTGAAGATAATTTATGGATGAATTATCAAAATGATTATGGTCCAGGATGGGCGAAATATAAGGATCTCATACGGAAGAGGGATAATTATACTTGCCAAAATTGTGGTGTACTTGAAGACACTATCAAACACCATATTCATCACATCAAACCTATTAAATTTTTTGAATCAATTGAATTGGCAAATAATCCATCAAATTTGATCACATTATGTGCAAGTTGTCATCGATTAGCTGAATTACAGGTTAAAGTAAGAAGCGGTTTGACAGGGTTATCCTACTTGCTGAAGACATTATCACCATTGTTTGTAATGAGCAGCATAAAAGACCTCAATGTGGTCTCAGACAGCAAGAAAACAATCACCGGTTATGAAAATTCCATCCTGGTCTATGATAATATCCATTTTGGTCTTGGATTAAGCAAAGAATTATTTATGAAATTCCCATTCATCCTACAAGAAATGTCTGAGCATGTGTCTCATTGTGGTTGTCATGATGGATGCCCCTCATGTGTAGGTCCAATATCAGAAGAAGGATACGGAGGAAAGTCAGAAACAAAAAGATTACTCGAATTATTAATTGAGGAAATCGATGGATCCTGAATACAAGAAAAAATTAACTTCTTTAGGATTACATTTTGGGATTAACCTGGATCAAATTAAACAGACCCAAAAATCCGGTGTAGCCACTAGTAAATTAGAAGGTACGACGTCCCAAAATTCTCTAGGAGAATTTTTTTATAGAGATCAATATTTCACCAAAGAATATAAACATGGTGCCTATAATTTTTTCGAAATTAATGAGGAATTGACCATAATTGATGGAACAGATATTGATCGAACAGTCCATATCAAAGATTGCATCTTTATTGATACCGAAACCACAGGTCTGTCCGTTTCTGGAGGTACCTTTGCTTTCATGATTGGTGTGGGTTTCTTTGAACAGGATCAATTTACATTACGACAATATTTTCTAAAAGAACAAGTTCACGAAGATGCAATGTTATTGGACTTATTAAATTTCATCGAACCCTTTTCAACAATCATTTCCTATAATGGGGTTTCATTTGATTTACCGATCATCAAATCAAGGTTTCGTTATCACCGAATTCCTGCGAATATTGAGAAGAAAGATCATATTGATCTACTAAAGTTTGCGAGGATGTATTTTCGTTTTCAATTTGATGACCGCAGTCTTAAAAGTATCGAGTCAAAAGTTTTAAAGTTCGAAAGAAGTGAAGAAGAAATCCCAGGATATCTTGCGCCAATTATCTATCAGGAATACTTAAAAACCAAGGCAACAGACCAAATAAATGGGGTTTTTTATCACAACGCCATGGACATTGTATCCTTAGGAGCTTTGATTGGGGTGATTAATCAAATCTCTTTATATAATGAATCGTTGCACGACAAATATGAGACAGTAAATTTTTCAATTGCGAAGCAATATGAAAAAAATAAAATCTTTGAAAAAGCACTCAATACCTATCAATCAACAGCTGAACAACATAATCTTCCTGATCCTATCAGAACGTATTGTTTGTTAGCTATTGCGAAAATCTACAAAAGACAAAGCAAATTTGACCAAGCAATCGATTATTGGAAGCATGCACTACTCCAGGAAAACTACGAAGCAAACATTGAATTGGCAAAAGTATACGAACATAAAATAAAAAACATCGATACAGCTTTGAAATATTGTAAAAAAGCTTTATTTATTTTAGAAAAAGATATAAAGTCAATAAAGAATAAGACATTAATTGATGAATGTATTCATAGGATAAACAGGTTAGAACAGAAGGCAAAATGATGAATAATTACAAATTACTTTATAGGTGCTATGGAATGCTTGACGCCAAATCTATTCAATTATTACTAGAATCATTCAATATTGAATCAAAAGCCTACCAGGAAAGTGCCGGGATTGCGATTGGTTTAACGATTGGTGGATTGGGTTCAGCAAATATCTATGTAAAAGAAGAAGATTTGGTTGAAGCCCAAAAAATAATCACCTTAATGGAAAATGGGGAATTGGAATTACCAGATATTGGGGAATTAGATCAGGACACAGATTCTGAAGACAATTTTGAAGACAGTGAAGTCTAAATTAAATTTACATTTCCTCAGCATCCGAAAGAATTCTTTTTGATAATTTATCCATTAATAATTTCGTGATTTTGCCTGGTTTACCATCCCCTATTGTAAATTCATCAATTTTAACAACAGGAAGAACCCCGCGACTAGTACTGGTAATGAAAGCTTCATCAATTTTTGATAAATCTCTAACTTTTATCGGTTGCAATATTACTGGAAATTCATTCAATTTGGCTTCTGATAAAACAATTTCTCTTACCGAACCTTTCAGGACATCCTGATCTGAGGTGTGAATGCTTTCTTGAATAATTACAAAGAAATTACTGGACAATCCTTCCAATAACTCATCATTATTATTGATCATGATCGACTCTTCATAACCATTTGACTTACAATACTCTTTAATCATTTGAGATTTCTTTATAAAAGAAGTAAGTTTTGCTCTAGGATTGTGACGGTTAAGGCGATTGGTACAAACCTTAACTCCCATTTCATAATCATATTGGCTAGGTAATGAGAGAGGTTCAATAAATATCTTACATTCAATTGGTTTTTCAAATGCGATAAAAAATCGAATCCTAACTTCCTCATAATCATTTCCTTGTAAAATATTTCGTAGTGGATTTATTAAGTCAAATAATGGTTCACCTAAGGGAGACCCAGCTAATTGGAAACTTTCCACCATTCTATTCAGATGGTAAGAGAATTGAAAAATTTTTCTTTTATTATCCACTGTACGAAGAGTAGTATAGACACCCTCAGGGAGATTAATAATAAATTCTTCGATGGATTGCTCTTGTCGATTAATTTCCAAGGGGAGCAATAGTTTCTTTTCAAAATCATATATCCACCCATTAATCATGGTTGCCCTCAGAATCCTCTAATTCGATCAAATCCTCCACTCGGTCCACATCTAAGGCAAAATATGGGTCTAAAATTGGTATTTTTGCAGGTGGGTATTTTTCAAATAATTGTCGTCCACCTTTTTCTCCATCTATACGCAATAAATCACCAAATGTTGATCTCGAAAAAAGAATTGGATGGCGATTTTGATTATCATAACTATGAACAATCACGTCATTCTTTTCATAGGCAAATTTGTGAATAACATTTTCAATTAATTCAACTTTCAATTGAGGTTGGTCAACCACTAAAAAAATTATTCCATCACTATCACCTTTTGAAAGATGTGCCACACTTTGGCTTACGGAGGTTGACTGTCCCTTTTCCCATTGCGTATTTTGAATTATTCGAATTGGATAATGATTAATAATTGGATGAATTTTTTCAAAATTAGCCCCTAAGACTACCGATACTTCAGAAAATTTTATTTTCAACGCAGTGTCAATTACATTTTCAATAAAAGTCTTTTGATTATAAATAGCCAATTGTTTAGCACTTCCAAAGCGAGTAGAACCCCCAGCCGCGATAATCGCACAACTTAATGGGCCCCAATGTGCATGGATCGTTAATGAATCCCCTTTAATAGAACTAAGCAAAATATCATGATAATGATTTTTTAATTTCAATACCAAATTCTTTAATTCACTGTGGTCATTTAATACATCGGCCTGATGAAAGAACAGGACTTTTTTTGCGTGTTTTGGAATTTTCTTTATATATCCATTTTCATTTGATAATAATTCAAACAAATGCTGCCACTCGAATTGACTACCAATTGGAATTTGTAATAAATCTGAAATCAATTCCGGTCTATGAAAATTTTCTTGGTCCAATGTTTTACCAATCGCAGATAACCCAACAACCACACAAACTTTATTAACAAAATCAGGGATAACAGGTTCATGTTCAGCATGCATTTTTATTGGTTTTTGCTTTGATCCGTCCGCTTCAATAAATAATGGAATATTTTCATTATGTAACTGGATTGAAAGTTCTTTCAACAGATTAGAATCAAGGCCAATCACTTTGTTCTGTTCGTCTCGATGAATGCGTTTGTAAATGAAACTAATTCCATTTAAAGAAGGAAAATCCGGGATATTGCCTTCATCAAAAGAATATGATTTGTTGGCCAATTCTTTCTCATTGATCCCCATTTTGGTGGTTGTTGTAATTACGCATTTTTCTGAAAATAGTTCTTTTGCGATTGTAAAAATTAAGCTGGTTTTTCCTCCACCACCAATCCAGGCAATTTGATCTTGATTACTAAAGATATTCAAAGATGAAATATTCATTTATTCTTCAATTGATATGTCAAGATGGCTTCCAATACTCCACCCGCAATTGCCAACGCTTTTTCAGAAATAAATTGTGTCAATTTATTGTCTGGTCTGGGGTCTAGATCTCCAATTTTCATTCCTTGTTGGACTTCAATACCATCATGCATTAATCCACGTAAGCAACCATCAAAAGGAGCAGAAATTGGAGTGCCATCAACTAATCCTATGATTTCATCTTTTTTTACTATCGTTCCTATTGGTAAACCAGAAGAAATAATTCCTGATATAGGAGCCCGCAAGACTCTTTCTTTTCCTTTGTCATTTACTGTTCCCGGCGTGCCTGTGTCTTTCATTGCTGATCCAGACCATATTACTCTACCCAAATAATGACCACGATTTGTCTCTATCACGGCATGACAATTCTTACCAACTTCAAACCCGGGACCAAGACCAATAATCATGGGAAGTTTATTTAAAGCGTAATCAACCTCTTTTTTGAGGAGCCTCGCATCAACAACAACATCCGGTACATAATTTTCAAAAATATGACTATCAGGCGAGATTACAACGGGGATTGTTCTTTGATTTAAACATTCATGGATCTCGATCGGATTGATAATATGTTTTGCCCGGATACCTTCCACTTCTACAACTCTTTCATAAATTGCATTAGCAAAAGACACCGTTCTACGAAGAACTAAAGGTTTACTTACTTCTGTAATTACGATATTCCAACCAACCCGATACAAGCGGAAGGCTATACCACTACCCAGATCACCTCCACCTCGGATCAATATATTCATTTTTCCTCTTTTACTTACTCGTCAATTTTTCCTAATCCTCGTAAAACAGTTTCCGGAGTCATAGGAAATTCATCATACCAGACACCAGTTGCAGAGTGTACCGCGCCACTGATCGCGGGTACTAATGGAATGTAAGGCATTTCTCCCACACCACGTGCACCCCATGGGCCATTCGGCTCCGGATGTTCAATTATGATTGATTCAATTTCGTCTGGAATATCTAAAACCGTCGGAATTAAGTATGTGGATAATTGGCTGGTTAATACATAACCATTTTCCTGCACAAAATTTTCCATCAAACCATATCCAGCAGCCTGAACAATTGAACCTTCGATTTGTCCCACAACTAATTGTGGATTAATCGCTTTTCCAACATCATCTGCACAAATAACTTTATTTAAATGAACTTCACCAGTTTCTACATCCACTTCTGTTTCAACCGCTTCCGCGACATAACCGTAGGATATATTAGGATAACATTCTCCTGTTTCCTTGTCATATGGAGTAGTTTTGGGTGCCCAATATCGATATTCACCAATTGCAGGTCTTTCTTCGTTCTTCCATTTATCTAAAGCTATTTTTCCTGCTCCAAAAATTGAATTACCTGCCATAAAAGTCATACGGGAAGCTGATACACTACCAGAATTCTCTGATGTCGTCGTGTCTGATGCAATCAGCTCAACCTTTTCTACTTCTACACCCACAGCTTCCGCAGCCATTTGAATAAAAGCAGTGTGTGCTCCTTGTCCAACTTCCGCACCAGCGTGATACAACTTTACTTTTTCAATTTCTGCAGCGCCAACAAGTTCGATTTTTGCCCAGCAGCTTTCTGGTGCTCCATACGAAAATCCAATATTTTTATATCCACAGGCAAAACCCCAACCTATGACTTTTTCATTAGATTCTTCTTTTCTTAATTCTGGGTGTGACCATTGACCATTTTCCTTCGTCCATCCAGCTGCAAGAGCACAAGTTTCAACCACCTGGGGCAAACTTACCCCTTTAGGTAGAATTGTTTTTACTGGAAGTCGAGAACCTTCCTTGAGAATATTTCTCATACGGATTTCTACTGGGTCCATTCCCAACTTTTCAGCTAACTTATTAATTTGCATTTCTGCTGCAAAGGCAGCTTGTGGTCCACCAAACCCACGGAAAGCTCCACCAGGTACGTTATTTGTGTAAACTGTATAGGAATCAACTTTCGTGTTTGGCACTTCATAAGGACCAGTACACATCAATGTAGCATTCCCTTGCACTTTGGTAGAGGTATAAGCATATCCTCCTGCGTCAGCAATTAATTTCACCTCTGCAGCTAGAATTTTTCCTTCTTTATTAGCACCCCATTTGGCATGAATAGTATAGGCGTGTCTTTTGTGGTGTCCAATAATAGATTCTTGTCTGGTCCAGATTGTCTTTACAGGTCGATTAATTCCCATCTTACTTAAGTGGAAGACTGCCAAGGCCAATGTAATTTGAACAGACATATCTTCCCTTCCACCAAATGCCCCACCTATTGCGGGATAGATAACACGTATTTTCTCTAATGGAAGATTTAATGAATGGGAGACCTGCTCCTGATCTTTATGAGCCCATTGACCGGCAACTAAAACTGTAATCTTTTGTTCTTCATCCAAATAACAAATACCAGCTTCTGGTTGTAAATATGCATGTTCTTGCATCGGAGTTTTGTAAACTCCTTCCACAATAACATCGGATTTTGAAAAAGCTATTTCAATATCACCATCTCGAACTTTGTAATGCAAAAGAATATTATCTTCTTTTTCTGGATGGATAACCACTGCATTTTCTTCTAAAGCTTGTTCTGGAGATGTGATCACTGGTAATTCTTCGAAATTAACCTTAATTTTCTTTATTGCTTCTTCTGCAATCTTTTCTGTTTCAGCAATAACTAAGGCAATTTGATCGGTTACACAGCGAACTCGGTCTGCATATATATTATTTGATCCAGGACCACATAAGACAGGTTGATCGATAATGTTCAAACCATATTCATTGTTAGGTACATCTTTGGCAGTTAATACCAACACAACTCCAGGTGTTTTCTCGGCTTCGGTTGTATCTATACTTCTAATAATTGCATGGGGCTTATCAGAAAATAAAGTTTTCATATAAAGCTGGTTCTCAAGATTTATATCTCCTGGATATAAGGCTTCACCAGTCACCTTTGCTTCAGCGTCAATTCGATTAATGATTTTTCCGATTTCCATAAAACCTCATCTATCTTTTATATTTTTTTCCATGATATGCTACTCGGGGAACATCTTGAGGGCCATATTTTGGGGGTCCTGCAACTCTATAAATCAAAAAAGTGATAAATTGAAAAACCAGGAAAATTAAGAAAGCAATTAAGATTGTTAAGATAATCTTTATAATCAAATAGGGATCATTACCAGAAATGAATAAATCTCGAGGAATTGGTACCCATTGTTTTTCTTTATTCAAATCTAATAACAATACAGAAGAGAAGTAACCCATAATTGGTGCAAATATTAACAACGCAAATCCAATTCCTCTCCAAATCGGATGGACATGGATTTTTGTGTCAGTTACCGGTATTTTTTCATTTGCATTTTCATATCGAGACATGGCTACCTCCCTACGGGCCTTATCTATTGATTATTCGCAGCTTTCTCAATTGCTGAAATAATTTTGTAATATCCTGTACAACGACATAAATTACCAGATATTGCTTGCTTAATTTCAAATTGTGATGGAGTTGGCTTTTCCTCCAGTAATTTTATTGCCGACATTATAAATCCAGGAGTGCAATAACCACACTGAACCGCACCTTCCTGGATAAATAAATCCTGAACAGAGTGTTTAATTCCGTTATCTGCAATTCCTTCAATTGTTACAATATTCGCTTGATGAGCTCTTGCGGACGGAACCAAGCATGCCATTACTGCCTTTCCATCCAGGAAAACAGTACAAGCACCACATTCTCCTTCTGCGCATCCTTCTTTGGTTCCAATTAATTTTGCATCCTCTCGCAGGAGATCTAATAGTGATTTATCATGACAATTAGCAAACTCGAATTCTTTTCCATTAATGTTGGTTCTAATTAAGTCTTGATCGGATCCATGGAGTGAGCCTTGATCCAATACAGCAGCCTTTGTATGATTATCTAACAATATAGGTTCTTGTGGTATTTCGTTGAGTTTATAATGCCCAGCTATTGAAGATAAAGCGCGTTTGGTGATTACCTTGACCATCGTTTTTCTGTAGGAGGCAGAACCTCGCACATCAGAAATCGCCCTGGCGTATGTTTGAGTTATCATTGCGGCCTGATTGATCACGTCATCATCTAATTGTTTTCCCACCAAATATTCTTCCGCTTCAAAAACCCGTATTATCGTAGGAGAAACAGCCCCTAAGGAAATTCTTGAATTCTTCACTTTTGATTCATCAAAGTCACAAATAATTGCCACATTTACTAATGAAATCGCTTGGGCGCGTCTTAATGCAAATTTTATGAACGCACTTTTGTGTGATTTGCTTAAGGCAGGAAAGAAAATGTCAACTACCATTTCCGAGGGATCCAGGATTGTTTTACGAACTCCTTTGTAGAAATCCTCCAGACCTACAACCCTTTCGTTTTTATGTGAACGAAGCAAAAGTTTCGCTCCAAGGGCGATTAATGGTGTTATGGTGTCATTTGCTGGAGACGCTGTAACGATATTTCCAGCAATTGTCCCACGGTTCCTAATTTGTGGAGATCCAACTTCCCAAGCTGCTTGAGCTAAAGGAAATGCTCTTTCCTTAATCAATTTTGATGCAGCACAATCATTATGTGTTACCAAAGGTCCTAAGTGAATAATTTGATCTTCATCTAATGTAATTTTATTAAGATCATTAATTCTTGAAATATCGATGAGTACCTCAACATTTTTTCTCATCCCTTTTTCAAATTCAATAATAAGATCAGTCGCTCCTGCCACCAATCTGGCTTTTTCTTTATATTGATTGAGGAGTTCAAGTGCTGACTCAATCGATGTAACATTGAAGTACTTATTCCACATCAACTTTTTTCCTCCGATAATACTTTAAATTTTTTCCAGTAGCTTTATTTTTTACCATCATGATTTCTGCCATGATTGCAAGTGCAATCTCCTCTGGAGTTTCACTTTTAAGATCTAAACCGATTGGAGAATAAATTTCTTGAATCTCAGATTCCAATATACCACTTTTCAATAATAACTCAGTAGTTTTTATCCAGCGTTTTTTTGACCCAATTACACCTATGTATCTGGGGGTAACCTCAATTAGTTTGGGGATTAATTGAACATCAATTTCTAGGCTCCTCGTTGTAAGGACAACAAAAAGATTGGATCGTTGATACTCATTTGTTGATTTATAAAAGTCATCTAGGGTCAAGAACTTCGAGATATTTAGCAGATCATTATTGCTTTGTAATAAGAAATCTCGATCATCTATAATACTCGTATTGAAGCCCAACCATTGACTTAAAAATGAAATTTTCTGACCAACATGACCTGCTCCAATGATCAATAAGTTTTCCTTTTTTCCTATGACTTCTAAATAAATATCTACCTCACCACCACATATACCAGGATCCCCAAGCTCAGGGTTTACTAATTTGTAATTTAGTGTCTTGGTTGAACCTTGCTGTAACAAGTTGATTGCTTCTTGAATGCAAAGTGCTTCTGTCTCTCCTCCGCCAACAGTCCCAAAAATGCTCCCATCCGGAAAAACGATCATTTTAGAGCCAGAATGCCGAGGGGTAGATCCTTGAGTTTGTGTAACAATGCACAAAACTGCGCTTGATCCTGAAGTTTCAATTTCATTCAATTTCGCATATATTGACATTTTTGTCCATTTATCCAAATTCTACTTAAGTAATTTTTCCCAGATCCGCTCTGGAGTTGCTGGTATTTGATTTACTTCTGCACCACATGCATCTAAAATCGCATTTCCAACCGCTGGGGCAACACCATCCATTGGAATTTCAGCCACGGCTTTTAGCCCAAATGGATGGCTGGGTTCGTAAGTTTGTACAAATATTGCTTCTAATTCCGGAATTTCGTTCGCACGGAAGATGTGATAATCCAGAAAATCCTTTTCTCGAGCAATTCCTTTATCATCGTATTTCATCTCTTCGGAAACAGCGTATCCCAAAGCCTGAGACATACCACCTTCAATTTGTCCCGATGCAGTGATCGGGTTAACGATAATACCAGAATCTACAGCCATAACCAATTTATTTACAACAACTTTTCCAGTCTGAATGTCTACAGTTACGTCAGCGAATTGTGCCCCAAAAGGTGGTGGGGATGATGGTGACATGTAAGAACCAACGGCCATAATTTGTTCTTGATTTTCATGATGCAAGGAATCATGTGCAATTTCTTTAAGAGAGATTGAAAAACCATCAGGTGAAATTGCTTTTCGATCTTCTAGATCAATTTCATTAGGATCAATTTTTTCCCCGCCATATTTTTTGAAAAACATTTCTGAAGCTCTGATTTTTATTCTTTCAGCCACCTGATCAGCAGCCCTAATAACTGCTCCACCTGAGATATAAGTTGTCGAGGAAGCATATGCACCTACATCAAATGGCGTAAAATCTGTATCTGATGAGTAGACAATTACATCATCCACTTCAACTCCAAGAATTTCAGCCGCCATTTGAGCCAAAACTGTATCACTTCCAGTTCCAAGATCAGTTGCCCCTACTAATAAATTAAATGAACCGTCATCATTTAATTTAATACTCGCTCCTCCCATATCCAAATATGGAATTGCAGTACCTTGCATGACCATAGCTACACCGATACCATTCCTTAAGTATGGTTTTTTGGTATCAATTCGCCAACTTTTATTATTAAATTTCTGATCCCACCCGATGGCTGCTTTTCCTTGTGCAACACAATCTTCTAAACCTATCGTATGGATAATTTCTGGTTTTGGTTCACGACCTTCGCTCCAGGATGTACTAAACGGATGCAGTTCACCTGGACGGAGTGCATTTTTAAGGCGAAACTCTAAGGGATCGAAATTTAAGGTGCGAACGATTTTTTCGATATGTCGTTCTACCGGCCAGAAACCTTGAGGAACGCCATAACCACGAAATGCTCCAGCAGGTGGAGTATTTGTATAAACAACATCCGCATAAAATCGAATATTAGGATTCTCTCGATACTCTCCATCGCCAACATACAATGCCATCGATTTATGTCCTGTATTCCCTGTCACTGTCAATGCATGGCACCCATAGGCTCCTGTATCCGACAAGGCATACATCTCATTAGCCGTTATGGTTCCATCTTTCTTGACACCAGTTTTCATTTTTATTTTCATTGGGTGTCGTGATCTCGAGGAAGTAAACTCCTCTTCTCTTGTGTATTCGTAGAGAACTGGCCTACCAGTCGCAATTGTTAAATGGGCAGCCACATCTTCAATTTGTACTTCTTGTTTTCCTCCAAAACCACCTCCAATTCGAGGTTTGATGATACGGATTTTTTTCACAGGGAGGTTTAGGACTGGAGCTAACATTCTGCGAGCATGGAATGGGACTTGTGTGCTCGTTAATATAACCAAACGATCATCAGGATCCCAATAGGAAAATGCTATATGCGGTTCGATATGAGATTGTTGTACTTTTGGAACTTCGTACGTTTCTTCAAAAACGAAATCAGCTTCCTCAAACCCTTTTTCTACATTTCCAATATCTATCCGAATTTTTGCTGCTAAATTCTTTGTGCGATCAGAATCTGCAAAATCAACATATTCAGGTTCATCGTGGATAATTACAGATTTGTTATTTAAAGCAAGTTCAGGCTTTAGGAGAGGCGGAAGTTCTTCATATTCAACTTTGATTAGTCTTAATGCTTGCTCAGCAATCTCTTCACTTTCTGCTGCCACAAACGCAACCCGATCTCCAACAAATCTGACCTTATAGTCCAAAGAAAATGAATCCAATGGACCAGGAATGGGATCAGACTGTCCTGCAGTAGAGTAAACGACTCTTGGGATGTCTCGATAAGATAGTACTGCGGCAACTCCAGGTAAATTCCGTGCTTCTTCAACATCAATCTTTTTAATAATTGCGTGGGCTACAGGTGAAAATAGCACTTTTGCATATAAGAAATCTTTACCCGCAAGATCTTTTACAAAGGCTGCTTTTCCCTGCACAAGTTTATTTGCATCAACTTTTGCTACAGATTTACCAATTTTGCTGGTTTTTAGGTCCTTTGTGTGATCAGTTTTGATTTTCGGTAAGACCTTGATAGTTTGAAGATTTTCATCAAATTTTGAACTAATATTAATTGGATCACCGAAAAGGGTTTTACCATCTACAAAATTGTCAATGAGGATAGTAGGAAATTCCCCACGAAAATAAGAGGCTGCTAATAGACCAGCTTGAATCGGTTTTGTATATCCCGTACAACGACAAAGTATTCCTGATAATGCTTCTTTTACATCATTTTCAGTAGGTGTATTGTTTTGGTCTAAAAGGTTTTTTATTGCTAATACCATTGCTGGGGTGCAGTAACCACATTGAATCGCGCCGCTTTCAACAAACGCTTTTTGGATCAAATGCAATCCTTTAGATTTTTTCCAACCTTGGTTAGGATTCTCCCCTAAATATTCCACAGTCTCGATGATATGACCAATGGCTTGCTTTGCTAAAAGATTACATGAATTAACTATTAGCCCATCCATTAACACGGAACAAGCACCGCATTCCCCATGTTTGCAACCACCATTTTTTACACTTAATAAATTGAGTTTTCTTAAAACGTTTAGAAGTGTTTCATGTGCTTCAATGTCAACTTCGTAATATTTATCGTTAATGTATAAATTTGAACCCACATCTACTCCCCGGTTATTCTTTCATACAACTCGATTACCATTGATTGAAAATATCTAAATGAACAAAATTGTTCTTTATAATGGCTATACGCATTATTTAATTGTTGTTTTATATCTTTAATAATTGAACCACTTGATTTCGTAAAATGAAAACACACAGGGAATAAGTCGTATCCCGATACACATACATTAATATCCCCGGTATTAATCGATTGATTCACAAAAACACCAACGAGCACACCGTCATTAGGTGACCTGGTGATTACTTCATATTTTATGGTGGAAGATTCTGGAATCAGAAATTTGGTAATTATCCCAAAACTTCCCTTGCTTTGGCGTCTCTCTAAATAATCTTTCAATAAAACCGCTTTGCCTTCCGGATATATTTCAATTTTTGTATTGGCTGCTAATAGCCAGGGCAGAAAATCGAATTTTCCATCAGCTACTAACGTTGCCCCTGCGATAGAAGCTGTATTGCGGATATTAAGACTTCCTGGAAATCTTTTAATTGCTACTTTTAATGATTCTGGGGTTAAAGGATTGTCCACAATTGTCTGCAATTTTACATTTGCCCCAATTGTAATAAAGCCACCTGCATTTTCGATCTCATTTAAGCCAATTTTTTGAATATCAACAACCGATTCGATATCCTCTTGATGTTTACTTAGGTATCCGCCCCCTGATAGTAATACTGCCCCATTGATTTTGTACTCATAAGCTTCTTTCAAGTTATTCGCACGAAAATACTCTTTTATCATAATTTGCCTTTAAAAATAGGCTTATAGGAAGTTTTTTCCTATAAGCCTATGAAAATTATTTGGTTGAAAATGTCTTAAGTAATGTTTCCATATTTCCGCCGACTGGATAAAGAATCGGGCAGGTACAACCATTTTTAATATATTCCGCGACTTTTGATCGAGCTTCATCTGGTGTTCCTGATGCAGTAATTTTTAAAATCAGTTCTTCAGGAACTAAATGTTTTGCTTTTTGGATTTGCTCGTGAGTTGCAGGCCATCCTAAAATTGATTGGATTTCCGCGACAACATCAGAGGAGACACCTGAAGCCTTCGCAATATGTGGTTGCTGGGCAAGATATTGGGTTAATAATTCTCTGGTTGTATCGATTGCTTTGTCATGATCTTCATCAACCGAACAAACTACTAATTGAGGTCTGTCAATATCATCAAATCGACGACCAGCCTTTTTTGCACCTTTGTCTAACAATTCCAAAGCTTT
>CAYSFA010000042.1:0-19563 GCA_964430025.1 uncultured Anaerolineaceae bacterium
GAACCAGCTGCGGAAGAGCTCTTCAAACACATATATGTGGAAGAGGGGAGGTAGACATGGCAAAAATCACAATGCGTCAAGCGATATCCCAGGCATTATGGGAAGAAATGGAAAGGGATCCAAAAGTGTTTATCCTTGGTGAAGAAGTTGGCGTTTGGGGAGGTACTTATGCTGTAACCAAGGGATTTTATGATCATTTTGGAGCCGAACGTGTACTGGATACACCGATTGCGGAGGCAGCAATTATTGGAGCAGCTATTGGGGCCGCAATGACAGGAACCAGACCAGTTGCTGAGTTAATGACCATTAACTTTGCCTTTTCCGCGATGGATCACATTGTTAATGAAGCTGCAAAAATGCATTACATGTTCAATGGGCAAATGTTGCTTCCCTTGGTGATCCGCACAGTTGGTGGTGGTGGCAGGCAGTTAGGAGCAACTCATTCCCAAACACCTGATGCAATTTTCGCTCATTTTCCTGGGCTTAAGGTAGTTGCACCTGGTACTCCAGCCGATGCAAAAGGACTACTTAAAGCCGCTATTCGATCGAATGACCCAATCATGTTTATTGAGCATGCAACCCTTTACCAGGTAAAAGGCGAGGTTCCTGATGGTGATTATATTGTGCCAATTGGAAAATCAACTGTTCAAAGAGACGGTAAAGATGTAACACTGGTTACTTATAGCAAGATGTTGGAATTATCGCTTAAAGCCGCTGATCAATTGGCCAAAGAGGGGATTGATGTAGAGATTGTAGATTTGAGAACTTTACGACCACTAGATATTGACCCGGTTATTGAATCCTTCAAAAAGACGAACAGGGCGGTGATTGTGGAAGAAGGTTGGAAATCATTTGGGGTTGGATCAGAGATTTCCTCACTTATTTATGAAAATGCCTTTGATTATGTAGATGCGCCAATTAAACGAGTAGCACAAAAAGAAGTTCCTCTACCCTATAATCGCGCATTGGAGCAAATGGCACTTCCACAAGTAGAAGATATTATTAAAGCGGTTAAGGAGGTATTGTAATGGCTGAAATAATCACAATGCCGAAATTAGGGTTTGATATGCAAGAAGGCACCCTGGTTCGTTGGATAAAGAACGAAGGGGAAGATGTCGCCAAAGGTGACATTATTGCTGAAATCGAGACTGATAAAGCTACTGTAGAAGTTGAGTCCTCACATAGTGGGATTCTTGTAAAACAGTTAGTAGAGACGGATACCAGTGTGCCGATTGGGGATCCTATAGCCGTCATTGCAGACAAAGGCGAAAAAGTTGACCTTGATAATCTTGTTGGGTCAAAAGCCCAAATGCCTTCCAGTGAAAAACTAATTCAGAAAGCAGCAGAAGAATCAGTAACTGAGGGACCAGAAGTTGAAGTAGAAAAAGAGACGGATGAAGATAGAATAAAAGCATCTCCGCTGGCAAAACGCATGGCAGAAGAAAATAAGCTAAATTTGGAAACAATACAAGGCTCAGGTCCAGGGGGAAGAATAGTTAAAAATGACATAGAACTTGTCTTAAAAAGTTCGGTCATAACCCCTCCGACTAAACAAATAGTTGAAAAGGTGGAAATTAAAGAAACTGCCAAACCAGATGTTGGAAAACCTCTCCCTCATTCGACTTGGCAAACCTCTGAGATGGAAAAGAAAGACAATGAAATTCCGCTTAATAAACTAAGGCAGGCAATCTCCAGAAGAATGGTGGATTCCAAGCAAAATGTTCCACATTTTTATGTAACCAATAGTGTTAATGCTGATTCTTTGATGGATGTTTATGAAAAAGTAAACGTAACACTACCATCTGATCAAAAAATTTCCATCAACGATTTTGTGATCAAGGCTACAGCGATTGCATTAGCTGAATTTCCGAATATTAATTCATCCATAGATGGCAATACGCTTATCCAACATGGAAATATTAATATTGGAGTAGCAGTGGCTGTTGAAGGCGGTTTGTTAACGATTGTTGTTCGCGATGCTGATCTTAAACCAATTCGGATAATTTCTCAGGAAGTCAAGGAAATGGCTATAAGAGTACGTTCCGGAAAAGTCAAGTCTGAGGACATAGAAGGTTCAACATTTTCAATTAGCAATTTAGGTATGTTTGGTGTGGAGAATTTTGCTGCCATCATAAACCCACCAGAATCTGGCATTTTAGCAATCTCATCAGCAAAGAAGGAAGCAGTAGTCATTAACGATGAAATCCGACCCTCCTGGCAAATGAAAATAACCTTATCTGCTGATCATCGGGCAACTGATGGAGTGGAAGCAGCCAAATTCTTGAAATCTGTTGTTTACCAATTAGAAAATCCTCTAAGATTATTATTGTAAAAAAAAGCTCCTTCGGGAGCTTCTTTTTTTATATAGAATAATGGTGGATTATTGGTCGGTACCACCACTTAATTTTCAAATTCCACTTGCCAATCACTTCCATACCCAAAATTCGTTCTATCAATAAAGCTTCCCTGGCTAACGGCTAGTGAAACACGCATTAATTCATTCGTATAGATCACAAATTCCCCTTTAGAAACGAAACCAAATGATTGATGGTAAGCCACTGGTTGTTGGAAAACAACTTCCCCTGCATGCCGAACTGTCATCTTCACCATATCTCCATAAGAAAATCCTACCTCTGTGAATATTGACTGAGGGATGTTGGTCCACAGGTTGCCAAAATTGGGGTCGACAATTTCAAAAATACCACTCACTTTACCTCCATCTAGCTTCGCCTCATGGATCGGCAAGGTGATGATTTCATCCACGGAATATGCCGGGCCAACTCCTTCATAGGTGATGATGCCAGAGGCCAGGCGGGCTGCACAATAAGAGAATACATCACGACCGTGAAAAACATTGGTGTTCTCAGTGTTTTTGCCACGCAAGCGGTTAACACTTTGGTCAATCTCACGAACCTCGCTAATTCCAATCCAGGCTTTGGAATGCGTAAGGGAACCATTATCTGGGGTTACAATGAAATAACCTTCAGTTGTTTTGGCCACACATGCTTTTCGGGGTGTACCGACACCAGGGTCAACTACTGAAACAAAAATGGTATCCTTTGGCCAGAAATTCATTGACTGGGCGAGACGATAAGAGGCACTCCAAATATCGTACTGGGGGATTTCATGTGTAGCGTCGATTATTTCCAACTCGCGATCTACTGATTTGACCACGCCATACATAGCGCTGATTGCCCCTTCTTTATATGTAAAATCTGTTTGATATACCAATATCGGTTTCATACCTTGGAACTCCTTTAAATGAATGGATTGTAGAAACGGCTCTTATTAATGAAAATAGATACACCTACGGAGGCAATAAAGATTAAGCCTGAAACAACTATTGCCAGGGCATCCTGCCTTGTAAGTTTTCGCGACATGTACCATGTGCGCGTTTTACTCTTGGAAAAACCGCGTAGATCCATGGCGTTACTGATCGCCTCTATGCGGTCGAGTGTGGAAAAAATGAGAGGGATGACGATCAGGAGGGAGTTCTTGAAACGATCAAAAAACTTTGCCTTGCGTGACAATTCAAGACCACGTGCCTGCTGCGCTAGATAGATGTCTTTATAGTCACGCTGAATATCCGGGAAATATCGTAATGTTAACGCCACAGCGACAGCAGCCTTATAATTAACCCGGATGCCATTTAGCGAAGATGCAAACTCACTAGGGTTAGTTGTGAGAAGAAAGATCATTCCAAGCGGGATGACCGATGCATACTTGAACATCTTGGTCACCTGGTAAAACAACTGTTCATAGGTCAGAGAGATACCAAATAATGTACCAAACTCATGTTTGGTACCATAAATGCTCGTGCCAAATTCGGGTGAGAAGAAGAACGAGATTATTGCGTTTGTAACAATAAAAATAAGGACGTAGATGACCATAACGCGTATTTGTGAGAACTGGATTTTAGCTGCCTTCATAAGTAGAAGGGAAAACACCATTACAAATAGGATGACGCGGATATCATAGGAATACATTACTGTAAAGGTAAGGAACAGGAAGCAAATCAACTTGGTGAGACCAGAAATCCGGTGGATGAAAGTGTCTGTTAGATTGTAGGAGAAGAGCTTCATTTTCATATTCATCGGTTTTTCAACCTCCGCTCATAATCGATGAAACTCTGGACGAACTGTGTACCATCTTCGACCTCCGCCATCTGGGAAAGTGCAAACAATGAAGTTTCTTTCAAATTAGCTTCGGAAATCACCTTGGCGTCAGTTAGAACTTCGGCTGCGGTGGTGTCGGCAATCTTATGTCCGTCAACCAGGACGATAGCGCGTGGTGTGTATTCCAGCATCAGGTGCATATCGTGGGTGATGAGTATGATCGTCACCCCCAGTTTGTTGATCTCAACCAAAAATTCCATAATCTCTGTGTAATGGCGAAAGTCCTGACCAGCTGTCGGCTCGTCAAGAATGAGGATCATCGGGTTAAGCACCAAAATTGAGGCAATTGTTACTCTTTTTTTCTGCCCGTAGCTAAGGGCAGAGATAGGCCATTCGATGAATGGTGCTAATCCACACACCTTAAGCACTTGCTCCACTCGTGTGGTGATTTCATCTTCTGGCACTTGTCGCAAACGCAGGCCAAGAGCAACCTCATCAAAGATCAGTGGTTTGGAGATCATTTGGTTAGGATTCTGCATTACCAACCCAATAATCTCGGCTCGTTCCTTGATAGATTTATTTCGTATGTCCTCTCCTCGATAGAGTATGCGCCCTCTGTCTTCCTTTTCAAAGCCACACAGCAGCTTGGAAAGAGTGGACTTGCCCGCGCCATTCTTTCCAACAATGGAAACCATTTCACCTTCCTGAATATCAATATTGATACCCTCCAGCACTGGACGGATACCATCATAGGAAAAGGATATATTTTCCATCTTAAGAATGGATTGGTGAGTGTTTAAATATTTGGTTGGTTGGATTCCTTTATACCAGTTTTGCAGTTCATCATGAGTGAGTTCTTTTTTAAGAGTTTCAATATGCCCTGCTTGCATAGCTTCGGTTACTTTTACCCCGGCATATTTGAGGGCAGTAACATACAAAGGTTCGCGAATACCGGTCTTCAACAAAACATCTGAAGCAACCAGTGAATGGGCGTCCATATCAGCAATAATGCGGCCGTTATTGATTACTAATACCCGATCAACATCCCGGTGTAAAACATCCTCCAAACGGTGTTCGATGATCAGAATCGTCTTACTGGACTGTTTGTGAATATCATCGATTATTTCAATAGCCGTCTTCCCGGTGGCAGGATCAAGATTCGCCAAGGGTTCGTCGAATAGAAGGATATCCACATCGTCGATCATGACACCTGCCAGTGAAGTACGTTGTTTCTGCCCACCGGAAAGCTCAAAAGGAGAAGATGTTAGCCAGTTCTGCATGTCTACCATTTGTGCCACTCGGTGCACACGTTGGTGCATTTCAACTGTGGGAATGTTGTCATTTTCAAGTGCAAAAGCAATATCTTCTCCCACAGTCAGACCAACAAATTGTGCATCTGAATCTTGCAAAACAGTGCCAATTGTCTTTGACAGCTTGAAAATATCGAGAGTGGAGGTTTCCTGACCGTTGATCTTCAAGCTGCCGTGAATTTCACCTTTGTAGGAAAATGGGATTAATCCATTCAGACAGTGACCTAAAGTACTTTTTCCACTGCCGCTCGGGCCAACAATGAGGACTTTCTGTCCAGCGGAGATCTTCAGATTAATGTCATAGAGAGTAGGTTCAGCCTGGCTGAAGTATTGAAATGTGAAGTTGGTGAATTCTATGATTGGTTTTGAGTCCATAAGCATCCATGGTTTAATAAAAAAGCTCAGACTCTAATGAAATGAAATTCTGAGCTTTTTTGCTGACCAAAATGGCGCAAAAAGGTGCGGTTTCTATTTCTTGCTGAGACTGCCCTTTTTGGTACGGGTGGCTGCGTAAGCTATCAGCAGCAATGTGCCGATTACACCAGCGCTGATGGCATTCATGATTGCTGCGGTGATGCCTTGGGTGAAAACCAAATTTGCTGGTTCCTGATAAATGAGGATATCAAGCAAAGGAGCAACCACAATCCAAGCAATGGCATTGCCGATGACCTGGATAACGTTGAAAGTAATGATGTCCTTACCCTTGAATTCGCCTTCCTCAACTTTGGTGCGTTTAAATGCAAAACCGAAGATGAAACCAGAAACGCCGCTGGCAATGACCCAGCTCCACCAAGGTGAGCCATATTGAATGGCGTCACTGAGTGCGTGACCAATGAATGAGATAAGAGCACCGGCTATGGGACCAAAAAGAGTGGCGAAAAGTGCACTCACTCCGTATGCTGTCTGAAAACTGGTTTCTGGAACCGGGGATGGAACCTTGACATACATGAATAGAAGCATAAAAATTGCTGCGCCTAATCCGGTAGCTACGATGGTCTTTGTGATGACTTTAAATAAATCTTTCATATCCTTATCTCCTTGAAAATTTTTGGATAAATGGGTGCTAAATTTACATTATGATTATATATCCAAATGCATTTTCAAATATAATTTGTCAGCATTTTCGCTCTGGAAATGAGATGATTTTGCTGATAATTTTTATTATTACATCAATTCTTCTAATATTTTCCCAAATTCAAGATTATTCATTTCTTCAATGTCCAATTCAATGGTGGTGTTTGTTGGAAATCACAAATAACCCGCACCCAAAATTGAGTAAATGTAAACAAACATTTATTGAGCATTTCTAACAGGATAAAGCATTTCATAAATCCTGTAGAAAGTGTAAATGTTTGTCAGGTACCGTCTGGTTTCTTCATAAGGAATTATTTCTAAGAAAAGATCAGGATCATTTTCCGCTTTTTCAATCCAATTGAGGACGTTTCCAGGACCGGCATTATAGGCAGCCAAAGCAGCAAATATATCGCCGTCGAAATAAGTTCTCATCCTGGATAGATAACTCGCGCCCATTCGAATATTGATTGCAGGTCGGTACAAATCGGAATCCTGGTAATTTGGAGGCCATTTTAAGGTGGTTGCGATTTCCTCCCCTGTTGGAGACATTATCTGCATCAATCCCTTCGCTCCCGCAGATGAAATGATGAAACCTTCAAAAAAAGACTCTTGTCGAATTAAACTATAAAGAAGTAAAGGGTCAAAATCATATGCGTCCGAATTAGTTTCAATAATATCCTGGAAATACAATCCAAAACGGGTATGGTTGAACCAAAGTGGAGCACTGAGCGTTGATAATTCATCGAGATTTGCCAAATCAAGAATCTGCCTGCTGGAATAGATAGCTGACCGATACAAACCAATTTCCACGAAATGATTTGTAAGGCGAAACATACTAACAGGATCATCTTTGTAGGTTTCTCTTAATATTTCATATTCATTCCTAGCCAATTGAAAGAGCCCAAGATCCCACAAAGCCTGCGCACGTTGGAAGGTCGGGTCAGAATTAAATGGAACCATGGTAATAAAATTAGTGTCTTGAGCTAAAGAAAAAGTATTTCGCATCCAAACTTCGGCGATCAACCGTTCTTGTTCGAGATTTGCATTTAAATTAACCTCACTAACGGGAGAAAAAAGTGGTTCGTTTGATAATAATTCTTTTGCTCTTTCTGAATAGTAACCGGTTGGGTCCTGTAAGGAAGCTTCCTGCCAGGAGGAGGTTGCTTTTTCCTGGTCACCTAATTTTTCGTATAATTTTCCAATCCAAAAATATGCAGCAGCTTTCTCTTCTGGGAGAGCTGTAAGTAATAAATAACGTTGGAATTGAGCTAATGATTGTTCGAAATTATCCAATCGATAATTTGTGATAGCACTCAAATATAATGCCTGTGAGCTAATTTCTAATTGTGGATAGAGGTCAATGAGTGTGGCCCAGGTAGTGGCAGCGTTCGTAAGCTGGTTGTCACGCTCGTAAATTCTGCCTGCTTCCAAAATCGCGGTTGCTGCAATTTCATTGTTTACCGTTGAATCCGCAAATGACAACAACGTCTCCGCCGCTTTACTATATTGGGTTAAGTAAGCCCATTGGGTGTAAGCGATATCCTCCCAGGTATCCACATAAAAATTATTTTCCGGAAAATTCTCAACCAGTAATTGCCAATAAGTGATCGCGTTGGTCGGATCATCCATTTTAAGATAGGAATGACCGATAAAATAGTAGGAATTACCATTATGCTCTGGATTTTCATCCATGTAACGCAAAAATGCATTAATCGCCAGTCCATAACTACCAGCATAGTAATTTGTTAAACCTCGATTGAATTCATTCACGGGGATTCCAGCATTTACCAAGGACACCAATCCGGAATGCGTATCAAAAGCACGAGGATAATTTTCTACTGATTCCTGAAATCTGGCATAAGCTTGTTCTGGTAACCCTAAAGCAAGATAAGATTGTCCAGCTAATAAATTCATTTGAGCGCGAGTGTATTCATTAGGGCTTGCGTCATGAACTTCCATGAAAATTCTGATGGCATTTGTGTGGTCAGATTGGGCAGCATAAATACGGCCAACTTTGATTTTTACAGGCAAATTGCTCTGATTTTCTGTGCTTTCTATCGCCTTTTGATAATTAACCAGGGCTTCGTCTAATAAGTCAAAATTATTGAGCACATCCCCAGCTTTTTCATACATAAATGCATCCAGAATCCCTGGCATGTATGTAGTGTAACCAACATAACCTTGCGCTGATTCCACAGGTCTATTCATCATTTCCTGGGAGTACCCATAAAAATAACTGGCTTTTGCTCTGACCTCATCATCAATTTCTTCATTCTCAAGAATGGGTTGTAAAATATTGATAGCCTCTGAGTAATCAGCTTCTAAAATATTAATTTGAGAAATTCCAATATCAGATAATGCTTTCAGATTGATGTCTTCCGTGTTGTTTTTTGCTAACTCGAATTCAGAGCGTGCTTTCTGATAATCACCTTCAAAATATGATTTTTCCGCAATAGAAATTCGAACCTCCGGAATAGGGGTTGGAGATGGAGTTGGGCTTGGGTTAGGGGTTGGGGTATCGGATCTACTAGGGAATAATCCTTCTTGTTGATTTCCATTCTTTTCTTCATTGGTGCCTGATGGGGAGCAGGCAGAAAGCAAAAAAGTTAATATAATTAAGATTGTTAAGAGTATATTTTTCATATTATGCCAGAGAATAATTGTATCAAATATCTACTAAGAGAAATTGTAATCGAATGCTTGACGCTTTACAAAGCGGTTACCCTATGTTAAACTTGGCAAGCTATAATCGCCCGCTCTCCATTAGAGGGCGTTTTTTATGCTAATTGTGAAATTTTGGAGTTGCAAATGTCAATAGTATGTACCGGATCAGTTGCTTATGACTATTTGATGAAGTTCCCTGGATACTTCAAAGACCATATCCTAACTGATAATTTGTCTTCATTAAGTCTCTCTTTCCTTGTGGAAAGTCTTACAAAAGTACGTGGCGGAATTGCTCCGAATATAGCTTACACATTGGCTCTTTTAGGTTCTGAAAAGCCAAAAGTATTTGCTACAGTTGGTGAGGATTTCGAGGAATATCGATCATGGTTGGATGATCGTGGCGTTGACACCACTTTTACTAAGAAAATCGACGGTGTTTTTACTGCTTCATTTTTTGCGAACACAGATAAAGCTAATTCTCAGATTGCTAGTTTTTACCCAGGTGCGATGACTTTCGCAAGAGAATATTCATTGAAAATATTGGATTTTGTTCCAAAACTTGTCGTTATTTCCCCTAATGATCCGGATGCGATGAATCTCTATGTTACAGAATGTGGCCAAATGAACCTTCCTTATCTATACGACCCCAGCCAACAAATTGTCAGGATGAATGCAGAGGATATTCGCCGAGGTGTTGAAGGGGCTTATGCGTTGTGTGTTAATGAATATGAATATCAATTATTGCAAAAACACACTGGTTTTTCTCAAGAAAATATTTTGAATATTGTCTCATTTCTGGTAGTTACTTTGGGTGCAGATGGGGCAAAAATTTTTGCGGAAGGAAAAGAATTTTATGTTCCCGCCTTCCCCGTGGATAACATTATTGATCCTACTGGGGTTGGAGATGCATTTCGTGGAGGCTTTTTGAGAGGCTATGAGATGGGATTTTCATGGGAATTATGCGGTAAAATTGGTTCATTGTCTGCAGCGTATTGTTTAGAACAAAATGGTACACAAGCTCACCATTATTCAATCGAGGAATTCATATCAAGATTCCAGGATTACTATGGTGAAGATAAAAATTTACAACAACTAAAAAAATAAGGTGGAGGAATAGATGTCAAATTTTGATATTAAAGATTCCAAACTCGCTGAAGGTGGGCGACGTAGGATTTCATGGGCAGAACGAGAAATGCCTGTTTTACGGTTAATAAAAGAACGCTTTGAAAAAGAAAGACCATTCGAAGGTATCCGAATGTCTGCATGTTTGCATGTTACATCCGAAACAGCAAATTTAATGAAGACCCTCCAAGCTGGTGGGGCTGATATGGTTTTGGTAGCTTCCAATCCACTATCTACCCAGGACGATGTAGCAGCTTCTTTGGTCATTCACGATGAAATTCCGGTCCACGCTATAAAAGGTGAGGATAATGTAACCTACTATAAACACATCAAAGCAGCCCTAGAACACAAACCTCATCTGACAATGGATGATGGTGCCGATTTGGTTTCAACTATTCATAAAGACTACCGAGATTTGCTTTCAGTTATTATCGGTGGTACAGAAGAAACCACGACTGGCGTTATCCGCTTAAGAGCGATGGCTGCTGATAATATGTTAGCTTTCCCGGTGATTGCTGTCAATGACGCAATGACAAAACACTTCTTTGATAATCGTTATGGTACCGGTCAATCTACCATCGATGGAATTGTTCGCGCGACCAATGTTCTTTTAGCAGGAAAAACTTTTGTGGTCGGTGGATATGGATGGTGTGGTCGTGGATTAGCTAGCCGTGCCCGAGGTATGGGAGCCAATGTAATCGTGACTGAAATAGATCCGTTAAAAGCATTAGAAGCTGTTATGGATGGTTATCGAGTTATGCCGATGAATGAAGCAGTTAAAATTGGTGATTTCTTCTGTACGCTCACTGGCGATATCAATGTGATTGATAAACATCATTTCGAAATGATGAAAGACGGTGCTATTGTATCCAATTCAGGCCACTTTAACGTTGAAATTAATATTCCTTCATTAGAAGAGATGGCTGTTGATAAACAACTGGTTCGTCCGTTTGTTGAACAATATACCATGAAAGATGGTCGTCAAATTCATATTTTAGGTGAAGGTCGATTGATCAATTTAGCCTCTGCTGAAGGTCATCCGGCATCTGTAATGGACATGTCCTTTGCCAATCAGGCATTAAGCGCGGAACATATGGTTAAATTTGGAAAAGACTTAAAAAAGACTGTTTATTCAGTTCCTGATGAAATCGACAAAGAAATTGCCCGCTTGAAATTAGAAGCTATGGGTGTGGCCATAGATACTCTGACCGATGAACAAGTCCGGTACTTAAATTCCTGGCAAGAAGGAACATAGAAATTATAGATTTAAAACTAAAAACTCATCCTTCAATTTAGGAGGATGAGTTTTTTTATTCCTCGACAGTAAAGTCTACGTAAAAAGTTTCCCCGAAGGCAGAATCATTAGGACTGTAAGCTTGCCAAACACTTCGAAACTTGCCTGCTTGATCCGGAGCAATAAATTTTATTTCTAATGACAAGGAAGTTCCACTACGAGCTGGGAATAAATCCTGCGGAGAGGTTGCCCCTAATGCTTCTCCGCCAACTACTCGGATGGTGTATCCAGGTCCCCAATTGCAGGTACCTGAATTCTTCAACTCCCACGTTTTGATTACATCAGAACCTGGTGCAACGATTGATCCATCAGGAATTGTTTCATCCTGGATAAAGGTTAAATTATCGATACAAGATGATTCCTGAGTTTCTCCGTTGGATTGTTGGGTTGGTTCAACGATTTCTAGTGTTGGAGTAGGTGGGATGAGCGTTGGTGGGATAAAAGCAGGAACATCACTTTCTAATGGATCAGGTTGTAATGGGCGAAGACAACCTGATAAAAATAAAATAGTTATCAGTATCCAAATCAAAAAAATGATGTTCTTGCTAATTTTTGTTTTTCTCATCAACAATATGAATTTTTATTACATTTCTTCTTCACTATAGTTGTCTTCGGTTTCGCCACTCACGCCTAAGGCAAAACCTTGCATGGCATGTTCTCGTATTGTGGAATCTAATTCATCCAATAAATCTTGATTCTGGCGAAGGAATTCTTTCGCATTTTCACGACCCTGACCTAAACGTATATCTCCATAGGAATAAAACGCGCCACGTTTTGTGATGATTTCCAATTGGGTACCAAGATCAAGAATATCACCAGCTGTAGAAATCCCTTCATTGTACATGACGTCAAACTCTGCTACTTTGAATGGGGGAGCTACCTTGTTTTTAACAACCCGAACCCGAACACGATTGCCTATAATTTCAGAACCAACTTTTATGGACTGGATACGACGAATATCTAGGCGTACAGATGCATAAAATTTCAAAGCCATACCACCGGTGGTAGTTTCAGGGTTTCCAAACATGACACCAATTTTCTGACGTAATTGATTGGTGAAAATCACTGCAGTTTTGGTCTGACTGATCGCCCCGGATAATTTCCGTAAAGCTTGAGACATCAATCGGGCTTGCATACCCATTGTTGCATCTCCCATATCACCATCGATTTCGTTTCGTGGAACCAGCGCAGCCACAGAGTCAACAACAACCAGATCAATCGCACCAGATCGAACCAATGTTTCGGTGATTTCCAAAGCCTGCTCGCCAGTATCTGGTTGAGAAATTAGTAAGTTATCGATATCCACCCCGAGGTGGGTTGCATAAATTGGGTCTAGCGCATGCTCCATGTCAACATACGCAGCCATCCCCCCCATTTTTTGAATTTCAGCCACTAAATGCAGACACAAAGTCGTTTTTCCGGAAGATTCAGGTCCAAAAATTTCGGTGATTCTTGCTTTAGGAATTCCACCGACTCCCAAAGCAATATCTAACGACAAAGAACCAGTGGGAATTGCCTCAACGTTAAGATGTTTTGCTTCGCCCATTCGCATTATTGATCCTTCGCCATAGCGTTTCACAATATCATTTAGCGCTTTATCTAGTACGGCACGGCGCGCTTCATTCATAGTTCCATGTTCATCCTGGGAAAAGCCATCATTTTTCTTTTTACTACGGGCCATTTGTGTCTCCTTATAAAATATGCTTTTAAAATTATAGCGGATATTGATAAACTAATTATTATTAAATAGTTTATAGCACAAATGTTCAAATGTCAAGAAACCTTAATATTCAATTAAAATTCCCTCTTGACAATATAATCTTTTATCAGTTAGACTAACATCATTGAAAATTAAAAAATTAATAGTAGGAGATCTAGCGACTGAATCTCATCATTGAGATGACGAGGAGGAGGTTCCTCTCTGCAAAGAGAGAGTTAATTCTGTTGGGGGATTAAAAACAGAAGAAAATCGAGTGATCAGCGGATGCCTTCAAAGCCACACCACTGGCTTCAATCTCCTGAATAAATGTGCTACTGAAAACCTGTTGGTGACATCAGGAACAAAGGGCCGTAGTGGGAAAAAAGAAACCTTTATTTGTTTAAGGTTGTGTTTTTTGTATCAATTAACAATTGATGAAATTCTCATTAATTGTTTTTCTGATATTTAAATTTTTCTTATTAATGGAGAATGATCATGGATAAAAAAGAATTATTAGAAAGAGTAGAAGCTGATGGTGTGAAATACGTTTCATATCAATTCACGGATATAACTGGTGTGGTAAAAAGTGTCGATGCACCTGTAAAAAGATTGGAAAGAGCATTGGACGATGGGGTTTGGTTCGATGGTTCTTCCGTACAAGGATTTGCCCGTATTCAGGAAAGTGATATGCATTTGAGACTGGATACAGATACCTACGCAGTATTACCTTGGTCTCCGGAAGAAAACAAAAGAGCACGCTTTTTCTGTGAAATCTATCATCCTGATGGAACACCATTTGAAGGTGATCCTCGCGGTGTTTTAAAAAGAAAATTGAAAACCTTGGAAGATAAAGGGATTATTTTCAATGTGGGACCAGAACCAGAATTTTTCTTATTCAAGAGAAACGGTGCAGATAATGTTCATCCTGTTCCCCATGATGTGGGTGGTTATTTTGATTTTTCCCCTAACGATGACGCGGTTAGAGTCCGCACTGAATTAATGTCTGCATTGATTCAAATGGGCTTGGAAGTTGAGATTGGACACCATGAAGTAGCCTTAGGCCAACATGAAATTGATTTTGAATTTGGTGAAGCATTAAGAACAGCAGACAATGTTTTGACATTGAAATACACTGTCAAAGCCATTGCGGCAAAACATGATCTGATTGCTTCATTTATGCCAAAACCAATCTATGGAGTCAATGGCTCGGGGATGCATTGTCACCAGTCATTATTTGATAAAGCCGGAAACAATCTGTTTTTCGACTCGAAAGATGATTTCCACCTTTCCGAATTGGCATATCATTTCATTGCGGGACAACTTGCCCATGCCCGATCCATGTCCGCGATACTTTCCCCAACAGTCAACTCATATAAGAGGCTGGTGCCAGGGTATGAAGCACCAGTATATATCGGATGGGCTGGAGAAAATCGCTCCGCGTTGGTTAGAATTCCTCGCTATACACCTGGAAAAGACAAGGCTGTTCGTGCGGAACTACGATGTCCTGATCCAGCTGGTAATCCATATTTACAGTTCAACGCGATGTTAACCGCTGCTATGGATGGAGTCGAGAAGAAGATGATGCCTGGAAAAGCGTTGAATAACGTGAATATTTATGCATTGTCCAGTGAAGAACGCGCGGCATTAGGAATTCGTCAATTACCCGGGTCACTACTTGAAGCATTGAATGAGTTGGAAAAAGATGATTTGATGAAAAAAGGACTAGGGAGTGAGTTATACAATGCCTTTATTCGGGCAAAACGGTCTGAATGGGACGAGTATCGAATTTTTGTGACCGATTGGGAAAAACAAAGATATCTGGAAACTGCATGATTTTCAAAGTTTAAAAGAGAGAAGAGGAAATTTTCGTTCTGAAAGTTTCCTCTTTTTTATTAAGGTGTCACTAACCTACAAAAAGCACATTTCCCTTCCTTTTGTGTAAGTTGTCCACAGGTTGGGCATGTGAATAATTGAACTGAAGGTTGGTTCTGATTATTTTCTGAAAACAATTGTTTTTTGGATTCAAGAAATTTTAGATAAAAAGCCAATTTTGATCCTGCGCGTTTGTTTTCCATTTCATTTAATAATTCTTTATTTTGAATGGTGGTACTTCCCTCAGAAAATGGGCATTCTTCCTCGATGTACTCAATACCAGAAAGGATTGCGTAAGCGGCTGTTTCCCGTTCATAAAAGCGGCAAAATGGTTTTGCTTTCGGTAATAGCCCTTTCTTTGCAGGGATGTAAGGAGCTTGCCTCTGTAGAAAATCAACTTGCCAACTCATTACATTATTGAATAAAACTGCCACTTCATCATCCAGGTTGTGGCCAGTTACCAGGACATCATAATCAAATTTGGCTGCTATTTCGTTCATCGTGTGTCGTTTCACCATTCCACATATTGAACAAGGTTTGGCTTTTCCTCGTTTTGTAGATTCTGAGAATTCAGGAATTGTTTTACCATATTCAGAATTTATATCCACAATGTGAAGGGGTAAATTTCTTTGACGGGCAAAATTCTCTGTCAATTCTTGTGATTTATTTGAATAATGGGAGCCTGATTCAATGCCGAGATTTATATACAAACCACCTGTTTCATATTCAAGCTTGATGAGAACATCCCATAAGGCTAAAGAATCCTTTCCACCTGAGACAGCCACCAGAATCCTGTCTTCTTTATTGAAGAGTTTGTATTTTTTTATATTTCTTTCAGTTTGTTCACAAACCCAGGATATGAAATGATCCTTACACAAAGCTAATTTATGTTGGCGCATATTGATAACAGCTTTGTGATCACACTTCCTACATTTCATCCAGACCCTCCAGAAATGACTGGCACCAGACGAATGGTATCACCGTCTTTGATCAATTCCTGTTCAGTAAGAAGATCACCATTCCTGACACACAAATAAGTTTCAGGTAGTAGATCCAATTGTTTGAGCAATTTTCGAACGGTAAGGTCTTTGGTGTACTCAATTTCTAATTCTTTATTCCTTAAGTTTATCTTGATTGACATTTTAGGCTCAGGCATAGAAGAAAATGAGCGTGACGACTGAGATGACGACACAATAAATACTGAAATAGCTTAATTTGTTTTTATTTAAAAATTGTAACAACCAATGGATTGAAAAATAACCAACAATTCCAGCGGTCACAAAACCAACCAACAGAACCGGTAAGAAACTGGCTAAATCTGAAACACTTAAGAGGTCATTGATACTCATAACACCAGCGCCGATCATGACTGGAATAGACATCAAAAAGGAATACTTGGCTGCTTCTTCCCGTTTGAGTTTCCTGAAAATACCTCCAGCGATAGTTGATCCTGATCTGGAAATTCCGGGGAAAATTGCCAAAACCTGGAAGCAACCAATAATGAAAGCATCCAGAGCTGTAATTTGTTCCATATTTTTGATGCGTTGACTAAACTTTTCTGAAACCCAAAGAAGTACAGCTGTAAACAACAGAAAATAAGCTGTGAACTTTACTGATTGGAAAGCAGCTTCTACCTGATCTTCTAAAAATAATCCACCAATCACTGCTGGAATAGTAGATAAAACAACCAACCAACCTAATTTGGCTTCTTTGGTGCCAAATGGATTTTTTGTAACAATCCCTTTGAAAACAGCGATGATTATCTCCAAAAGATATTTCCAAAAATAAATTATGACGGCTACCAAAGTTCCTAATTGAATCAGGACATTAAATGGGAAAATAAATTCTTCCGGAATGGTCCAATTCAATAAAAATGGAGTAATCACCAGATGCCCGGAACTGGAAATTGGGAGGAACTCTGTTACCCCTTGTATAATTCCTAAAATAAATGCTTGCCATATTGTCATTTCTAATCTCCTTTTACGTTGATATGATTTTGTCTGCAGTGATTCCGGGTTTGTAATAATAATTGGATAGAAATTGTTTGGCGAATTCTCTAAATCGATTTTCAAGAATGGATTGACGGATTTTTCTCATCAGTTCCTGTAACATGTAAATATTGTGAATGGAAATGAGTGTGCCGGACAAAGTTTCCTTTGCCATAATTAGATGACGCAAATAAGCTCTGGAAACCGTTTGACAAGTATAACAACCACAGCCTACCTCAATCGGCTCAGGATCCCGTGAATATTTAGAATTCATCAGATTGATCCGGCCTGAATTGGTTATTGCGGCTGCATGCCTGGCGAGCCTTGTGGCCAGCACACAATCAAATATATCTACCCCTCGTTGTACCCCATATACTAAGTCTTCCGGTGTTCCAACACCCATCAAATAACGTGGTTTGTTTTCTGGCAAAATTTCATTCACAATTTCAATTGTTTCGTACATTTCATTCTTGGTTTCACCAACGGATAAGCCACCGATTGCATATCCTGGTAAATCAATTGAACTGATAAATTCTGCGGATTGTTTCCTCAAATCAGGAAAAATTCCACCTTGTACGATTCCAAACAAAGCCTGGTCCTCCCGTTTTTTTGCATATATACATCTACGTAACCAGGTGTGAGTTCGTTGCATAGCTTTTTCACTATAATTTTTATCATAGGGAGAGGAACATTCATCAAATGCCATGATAATGTCTGCTCCTAACTTTTCCTGGATTTCAACTGCAATTTCAGGAGTCAAACGTTGTTTTGATCCATCAAGATGACTACGGAATGTCACACCATCTTCATCAATCTTGCGCATTTCAGATAAGGAAAAAACCTGGAAGCCGCCTGAGTCGGTCAGGATCGGTTTCTGCCAATGCATAAAATCATGCAATCCGCCCATCTCTGCAATTAAATCTGCACCAGGTCTGAGAAAGAGATGGTAAGTATTGGCTAGAATCAAATTTGCCCCAGTCAATTCTAATTGCACTGGTGTTAGGGTTTTGACGGTTGCCTGTGTCCCAACTGGAGCAAAAATTGGTGTTTGTATCGGCCCATGCGGGGTTGCAAATACCCCAGCTCTTGCTTTGTCTTCATTATTCAAGATTTCAAAAGTAAAACTCATTTGTCATTCCATTTAAATTTCAATTTAATTGTTTGTCGATTATACTATGAGCGGAAAACAATAAAACTTAATTGGATTTTAGAGGTGGATTACCATCGTATTAGGGAAACCAATGGATTTCTATTTTTCTTGGTAAACCACTGGGAATTCAGGTCCAAATTATTAACTTAAGCATTACAACTATTTTTGGACCAAAAAAATATTATCTAAAAGGATTTTTTTATGAAATTTCCAATTGAAAAAGAATGGGTAGTAGCCCCAAAAATATCAATTGATGCACAACAGTCTTTGACAGAGTATTCCGAGATTATGCAGCAATTACTTTTTAATCGCGGTATTACAACGAAAGAAATGGCCAATGAATTCATCCGTAAAGAATCCGAAGTCTATGATCCATTTCTTTTAAGTGGAATGGACCAAGCAGTTGAAAGAATTTTAGAATCAATTCGAAGTGGTGAAAAAATAGCTGTGTTTGGCGATTATGATGCAGATGGAATCACCTCTACGGCACTTTTAACTGAAGTTTTGGAAGAACTCGGAGCGAATGTCCAACCATATCTTCCTGAGCGAGAAGAAGGTTATGGTGTCAATACCAATGCGATCAACTTCCTTCATGAAAGTAAAGTCTCATTGATTATCACCGTTGATTGTGGCATCCGCTCCCCAATGGAATTAAATTATGCCCAGGATTTGGGAATGACCGTGATCGTCACAGATCATCACGTTCCTGCGGAAATACTTCCTAAAGTGCATACAATCATTTGTCCCAGAGTGAAAAATGACCAATATCCGGATAAAAATTTGAGTGGTGTAGGAGTGGCGTACAAATTAGCACAGGGGCTGTTCGTTAAAGCTAAAGGTGATATCCGTTTAGCTGATGCATGGCTTGATTTGGTTGCTATAGGCACGGTGGCGGATGTGGTACCACTCCTGGGAGAAAATCGGTTGCTGGTTTCAAAAGGGATCAAATCTTTAAGGTTTTCTAAAAGAACCGGATTATTAAGCCTGATGAATGTTGCAGGATTGAAGAAGCACTCCATAAATACATTTGATGTGAGTTTTGGCATTGCGCCAAGGATCAATGCTGCTGGGAGACTGGAGTCTCCACAGATCGCCTTAAATTTATTACGCACAAAAAGCGAATTTGAGGCGGGATATATCAGCCAGGAATTGGATGATATCAACCGTAAAAGGCAAAGAATTACCCAGGAAATGCATGCACTAGCCCAACAGGAGATAGATGATAATCGATTTCTTTTGAGCATCATTCATGAAGATTTTACGTCTGGTTTGGTA
>CAYSFA010000043.1:0-1309 GCA_964430025.1 uncultured Anaerolineaceae bacterium
CTGCTTGTAATCGGTCAATCTCATTTTTCAGGGAATGCACATCCAGATTCATGTCGTTTGCCATGCGCAAATTACCCACCGCAATTTGCTTTCCTTCCACTTCTGCTGTAACACCTGAGCCTACTTGCGCCAGAAACCCCTGCGGATCACTTAAGGTCAATCCTCTTTGATTAGCCTCGGTGAGAATAGCTTCTCCCAGTGGATGTTCACTCCCTTTTTCAACTGACGCTGCCAGCCTTAATAATTCTTCTTCGCCTGCATCAAAGTCTTTTACTACAATATCCGTTACTGCTGGTTGACCGCGGGTAATCGTCCCTGTTTTATCTAACACGACCACATCAAGTTTTCCTGCCCGTTCCAAAGCCTCACTTGACTTGAACAGAATCCCTTGTTCAGCTCCCAAACCTGTACCCACCATGACAGCTGTGGGAGTTGCCAGCCCCATAGCACATGGACAGGCAATCACCAATACGGCAATCATTTTGATTAATGCACGGGTAAATTGAGAGACATCTGCATTGATCGCCTGTGGTACAAGAAAAAACCAGACCAAAAAGGTACTCACTGCCAGGGCAATCACGATCGGTACAAATATTGCTGAAATTTGATCAGCCAATTTTTGAATTGGTGCTTTACTGCCTTGCGCTTCTTCCACCAATTTGATAATTTGTGCTAATGCGGTTTCTTTGCCAACTTTAGTTGCTTCGAAACGAATTAAACCAACTTTATTTAAAGTAGCACCGATCACGGAATCGCCAGACTTTTTATCAACCGGCATGGATTCCCCGGTTAGCATGGATTCATCAATAGTTGTTTTTCCTTCAACCACCACACCATCCACCGGGATTTTTTCCCCGGGGCGAACTGAGACCAGGTCACCGATCACTACCTCATCGGTAGGAATTTCGATTTCCTCCCCATTGCGTAGGACTCGAGCTGTCGCTGCGCGTAAATTCATCAATTTCTTAATGGCTTCAGAGGTGCGACCTTTGGCTTTCGCTTCAAGGTATTTTCCTAGTTTTATCAAGGTAATAATGACTGCTGCAGTTTCAAAATATACATGCCCTTCTAACAAGCCCAACACAATTGGGATGGAGTAAAAATAAGCAGCAGAGGAACCCATGGCAACCAATACATCCATATTGGCTGATCCATTTCGTAAAGATTTGAATGCTCCCACGTAGTATTGTTTTCCGACATAAAACTGAACTGGAGTTGCCAGAACAAACATCAACCACTGAAACCAGTTGCTGTGCATAGGAATGTTGATCAAACCAAAATCACGTCCCATGGATAAAACAAATAGAGG
>CAYSFA010000043.1:1409-19452 GCA_964430025.1 uncultured Anaerolineaceae bacterium
TCAACCCCTTCAAGTTCACTTAATTCTGATTGAATGGTATGGACACAATGTCCGCAAGATATATTGGGTACGTTCAAAGTTAAGTTAGTCATATTATCTCCTTATAAGAATTAGACTTTTGTTGCTGCATCAAAAACCTCGGTTATTTCTAAGAGCACACGTTCTCTTTCATCAGGATCATCACCTTTCACGGCTGTGACCAGACAGGAATTTAGATGTCCTTCGAGAATTTTCGTGCTGATCTTATTTAACGAGGATTGAACTGCCTGTATTTGACGGATAATATCTATGCAATATGTATCATCTTCGACCATCCTTTGGATACCTCGAAGATGACCTTCGGCTACTTTTAATCTTTGGATAACGTCTTTATGATTGTGCATACTTTTCTCCTTCATCTTTTCATTGGAGCAATCATTTCATGATTCCTACGTCGAAGCGATAAACCATTCTGGTACTAAAGCAATTTATTGCATTTTTATTCATACCCTACCCCCATGGGGGGGGTGGTAATAATATAACAATTTCTACTCTTTTTGTCAAGATATAATAATTATTTGAATTTTAAAGTCATTATGCAAACCCGATTATAATGAGTAGCACATCATCTTGGAGAGATAAATGAGTAATAATCAATTTAATAGAAATTTTTCGGAAGAAGATACCAGTCCGATTAAACCAAAACGTGATCGTTCTTTGGACGTCACTCAGCCTATGGAAACTTTCTCTGATTTTGAACCAATTAGTCATGATCAGAATAATGCCAACTTCCAGCCAATCCAAATTTCAAATTCCCGCCTCCCGTTACGTACAGAACCGGTCGCCCCTCCCAAAAAGAAAAGAAAAGGGTGTGGTTGTTTCGTTTGGGGTTTGATTATTCCAATACTTGTTATCCTGATTGGATTTCTAATTTTCCCCTATCGAACGAATGTGTTAATACTGGGAGTGGATCGCACCCCGGAAGGAACATTTGCTGGAAGAACTGATACCATCATGATGTTGAGTGTAATTCCTTTAAAGCCAGATGTGAATTTACTTTCCATTCCGAGGGATCTCTGGGTTACCATCCCGAATTATGGAGAAAACCGCATCAACACAGCTCATTTCTTTGCGGAAGCATATCAACCTGGCGCTGGTCCAGAAGCAGCCATGCAGACTATCCGTTCAAATTTTGGCTTGACTGTAAATTATTACGTGCGATTCGATTTCGAGGGATTCAAAGAAGTTGTCAACGCTATGGGCGGCATAACTATTGATATTCCTGAACCCATGTCCGGTCTTGATCCAGGAACTTATACCCTAGATGGGGATCAAGCACTGGCATTCGCGAGAGATCGCCAAAGTAGTGATGATTTTTTCAGAATGCAACGTGGTCAAATGCTCATTCAAGCAGCGGTAAAACAGATGATTAATCCAGTCTCCTGGTCAAGAATTCCGTTGATAATTACCACCGGACTCAGCTCACTAGACACAAATCTCCCAATTTATGAAATGCCAAGAATTGGAGTTGCGCTTTTGAGATCGATCCTAAGTGGGAGTCTGAACAACCAGACGATAAGTCGTGATATGGTATATCCGACTATCACCAATGAAGGAGCGAATGTGCTGATTCCTAATTGGGATTTGATCAATCCGCTTTTATTGGAAATGTTCAACGAATAGGAATTAACCGACATTATTCTGAATATGTCTTAACTTTTCCCAGCTTTCATCATCTTCCAGAGTAATCACCCGAAAAGCTTCTGCATATTGCATGTCTTTATCTTTTGCTCTTTCGGCTGCCCATTGCATTACCCTTTCCCCAGGATCCCAATTTGGGAATTGACTCTTGTGGGCTCTTAGTGCTGCAAGTTTTATATCAATTGTCTCATCAATACTCAGTAATAAACCAGTCTGTTGTTGACCATAAACAAATACTTTGCGCACCTTATGAGCCTTCAACCCTTCTTCTTCCAATTCCTGAAACAAGTTTGGTTGGCCTGAGGCAGGGAAAACCGCATCCAAGGCTGCCGTTGCAGCTGCCCGATGATCAGGATGGTTTATATAATATTCACTGGCAAAAACCACTGTTGGGTCACCAGCTAAAACTACTTCCGGTTTGAATCGCCGGATTTCTCTTACCAACTTTTTTCTTAACTCAAGGGTTGCTTGTAATAATCCATCCGGCTCACGTAGAAAGATGATTTCAGTTGCCCCGGCAATGTCCGCTGCATTTTTTGCCTCTTCTTCTCTTATTGCCGCAGCTTTTTCACGGGTCATCCCAGGGGTAGCGATGCCAACATCTCCACTGGTACACAAAACATAACTGATGCGAGCTCCAGCTCTTGCCCAACTTGCTAACGTTCCAGCACATGAGAATTCAATGTCATCCGGATGGGCAACAATCGCCATGGCACTCTCGGGAACATAATTCATATCATCAGTCATTTTCACCTCATTGTTTGATTTTATGCTTCATCTATCGACTGAATTGTACCAAGAAGTTTTCTTGTTTAGAGTTACAGAACCTTTATTTGAAAAGATTTAATTGATTTTCCTGCCAGACATTTACTTTGTTACGACCGGCTGCTTTCGCTTGCAAGAGAGCCTGATCAGCCTGATCAACCACCCATTCTAATTGAGAATTACACTCCCCTTCCATGCTGGAAATTCCCATACTGACAGTTACTGAAATTTCCCCTCGATCTGTAACTACTGGATGGTCCAGAATGAGTAACCGCAGACGATTGGCAATTCTGTGTGCTTGTTGAATATTTGTTTCCGGAAGGAGAATTAAGAATTCCTCACCACCATATCTTCCAATGATGTCCGATCCTCTTAAGATTGATCTGCAGCGGTTGGCGATTTGTTGTAGTACCTGATCTCCAACCATGTGTCCATAAACATCGTTTACTTTTTTGAACAGGTCAATATCCAACATGATTACAGAAATGGCATGGTTATAACGATAAGCTCGACTAAATTCATTTTGTCCAAGAATGAATAATTGACGACGGTTATACAACCCGGTCAGAGAATCAATCATAGCTAATTGTTCAAATTTTTCATACATTCTGGCCCGCTCAATGGCAGCGCTGAATTGATCCCCTAACGTCTGCAGTAAATTAATTTCATCTCCGGTAAAAACCACTTCGGGTGCCATTACCAGATTCAAAAAGCCTAAATCCTTTTCCGCAAGTCTTAACGGAATACTGATCATCCCTGGAAAGGAAATGGAAATATCGAATAATATTTTACACGGCATGAAGGTTATCGGTTCCTGATATTCTCCGCTTAAAAACCTCTCAAAAGATTTACATGGGGGGCAGATGGGATACTGTTCATAAGCTTCCTGAACTTCCTTAGGCAGTCTATAAGAACCAGCCAATCCTGGTCTACCATACTCATCGGCTAAAATTACATATCCAAATCTCGCTCCGAGTAAATTGACAATCGTTTCCATCCCTGTGGACAAAACCGCTTCTCGTTCAACCGATTGATTTAGTTTTTCTGCAACTTTGCGGAGCACATCTAGTTCCATGGCACGCAATTCAGCCATTTCTCTTGCGGAATGTTCGGCAATCCTACTTACTTTGTATTCAGTGATATCACGAATGACCAATGAAACCTTCTGAGAATCATTCTTCTCATCCAGGGGAACATGCCTGATTTCGAAATAATGATCCTGGTTGTCATCATCCCGAATCGCTAATTCATTTTGATGATAAAGTAATGCATTCAACCATTGTGACCCTGCGGGTAGGAGCTCATGGAGGGAACGACCAACAACTTTTCGATCTTTTAGAGAAAATAATTTCTTGGCATATTCGTTAATATGCAATACTCGTTGATCACGGTTTACGACAATAATCCCATCATTCAAATTTTCCAACAAAGTGTGATATATAAACGGGGAAAGATCAAATAATTCAAATTGATAGTATGTATATCCAAAGATAAGCCCACTAATCGCATACCCTAAGGCGATCAACTTCAAATTCATGGGTTGAAATGCCGGAAATAATGCTGTAATGCTCACCGCCAAAGCCAGGCCTGCTGCTATCTTCACATTTAATGCATACGGGTTGTCAATATTGAGAGGTATTTTCTCAGCTCTGATGAGCTCATAAAAAACAAACAAATGTGCAACAATAACGGAAATCCAGAAAAATGTGAGCCAATATCCAAATTGGTAATTAACCGATAATAATGTGTTTGAAATGGATACCTGAATATCCTTCCAGATCAAAGAGTTGAATTGAGAAACAAGCCCAAAAATGATTGCGCTTAGCGGAATGAGAAAAAGGAAGATTTGCCGCCAGGATCTCAACCATTGTTTATGTGAAGTAAATCTGAGCATATACATCAGATAAAAAGCCGGGATCAAGGTATAAATCACCAACTCAATATCCATCGTAAATCTCAGGTTGGTTTCAGATAAATATGGTATCAGGTTCACAACAAATAACCAGGCAGATATGAGCAATAGCCAGGTTGCAAATAAGAAAGCCCCCTCAGCTTTTCTATTTCTATATCCATAAATAGCAAAGCTAATGAGAAATGTGATTATCAGTAACGAGGAGACCAGATAAACAAAAGATAGAAATTGAGGCATACCCCCCTCGGGTGGTAAAGAAAAAACATCAAATGATATTTAATTTTACCATTTATTCATCGAAATTTTCCTTAAAATAATGTTTCGACTATTCGCTTTTTAATAATCTTTGGTTTCTTGATTTTGCTTCTACGGATTTTATTTTTTTCCGCCCATATTCAACCACTCTGGCGTCTGTTGACGATTCCAATAATGATCGCAATTGTAAAATCGCCTTTTCATCATACTCTATTCGATTACACACATCACACACCCAACCAGGAAAATCAGGAACAGTAATAAGCTCCTCTCCATGCCAGGCATAATAGGTGACTAATTTTAAGTGAAAGTTACCTACCTGACAGGCAGGACAAAAAACTTTACTTCTTTGAATCGAATGTCGCATTGTTTCCTTTATTTGGCAGCATTAACAATATGTTGATAGGTAAGGGTTTTAATTTGGTCAATAGGCCAATAAACTATTAACGCTTTCCCGACAATATTATCATGTGGGACGAATCCCCAACTATGAGAATCGGAGGATTGATTACGATTATCTCCCAGCACGAAAAAAGAGTCTTCCGGGACTTCCCAAATTCCCCGATAAGAGGGAGGTGCAGAAATGTATGGCTCATCCAAAGGAAAGTCATTGATATATACCCTGCCATCCTCAACTTTAACATTATCACCCGGTAATCCGATTAACCGCTTTATATAATCTTCCGCTGGATTACCTGGGTAATGGAAAACAATCACATCTCCGATGTGCGGTTCTCCCAATTTATAAGCCAACTTATTCACCAATAACAATTCTCCGGGTTCCAGTGTAGGTTTCATACTGATATTTTCTACACGAACCCGCGGAAAAAAACTATCAATAATGAAATAAAAAATCAAAGCCAAAATTAAAGTTTGGAAGATCTCAATAAAAAAACTTCGTATTTTCGATTTTTGATCTGGTTTTGTTTCCAGTTCAACTACCGGTTCTTCCGGAAAAGTGTTATTCAATCGTTACTCCTAAATTTGGTACGATTATAAACCTCTCACTTCAGTCAATCAAGTCAATGCTTGTTTTCATTTCCAGGAGTCTGTTCTTCTAATTTCAACTTAGTGCCACAAGCCCGACAGAAAACATCACCTTCATCCGCACGTCGTCCACAGCGATGACAAAAAATCGAATCGTCCTCCACTTTAGAAGAACGTTTTGTGGGAATATGACGATTCCGAGGTTTTATTGTTGTCTCTTTGTTTTTGTTCAAATACCAGAACACGCCAAAAATCAACATGACCAACCCTATCCCTGCTACGACGAAAGGCAATATCTGTACAAAGGATGTATTATCAGCACCTTCATCAATATTCAGTGGAGTCACTGGTTGGACTGGCGCTGTAACGCTGGAACTTAGAATATCATCTGTTTTGGTATATTCAACATGTAATGAGACAGTGGTATTGGCTTTAAGTTCTCCGACTTCGGAGAAATAATAGGTCAAGCCATCATTTCCAATTTGTGGAGATCCCATATTTTCTTTAAAACTCATCGCGGTGGCTGTTAATGGCCTTTGCACCTCTATTCGTAAGTCATTGATGGAATATTCACCCACCCACTTAAATTCGAAACTACGTAGTGCTTCCTCTTTGGTGATCGAAGGATCATAGAACTCAATCCAAATTTCCGGGTAGGGAGCAGTGAAAGTCAATTGAAACCATTCCCCAACAGTCTCCATTTCATATTCCAAAAGGTAAAGCTGTCCATCCAGTTCCCTAACGGCCACTGAGTGTGGAGCTCCAGCACTTACAGGAATATAAAAATTCAACCGGGCGGGCAATTTCACATCCCCAGACAGAAATATATTATTTATTACAAGAACGGAAGGTTCATCATATTCCGGCCAAATACGTACCTGCATTTTTTCAATCGTGATTTCAGATTGTGCATTCACCGAAAGAGGTGTTAATACTAGAAAGACTACCAAAAATAAACTTACTAGGAGACGCCGCATGCTTCCTCCTTGGAATTTTTGAAATTTAGAAATCATAAAAAATTGACCCATTTACCAATTATAACTCGTGCAGGTAATTATTATTGACGATGTTCAGGTATAATCTCAATCAGAGGACTATCTATGGCAGGAAAACGTAGAAAATCTGTTGATGACATGTCTATAGCTGAGTTAAGACAGGTCATCATTGAAAAACAACGTAAAGAACACAAACTCCAGAATTCAAATAATCGACGAACAACCCGTAAAAATCCCGATAAAACTGGTCTGGTGGATGAGAACAATTCAAGTCAGGCAATTCTGGTTGAATCGGAGGTAGAAGAGTATCGACCTACCAAAAAAACCAGGAGAACTTTTTTTGATCGGGTATTGGTTGGAATAGAAGTTTTGGCAGTGTTGGGTTTAATTTACATCTTTTTCAATATTTTTACATTATTAAAAGACCTGAATCAGGATGCGGTTGCTTCCTTAACCCTGCCCACGCTCACCCCCACAGCGATCATTCAGGCAGTAGTTTTGCCCTCCGGTCACACCCCTCCTACCGATCCAGGCGGCGTAAGGTTCAATGAAGCGGAAATTCCTGAACATCTGCGGGCTCATGTGCAAGCCATGGCCAGTCTCCCCTTGCCAACAGCCAGCCCGGAACAAGCCATACGGATTCGAATTCCTGCAATTTCAGTGGATGCTCCAATTGTGATGGGAGATGGGGATGAACAATTGAAAAAAGGGGTTGGTCAATATATTTATTCTCCCAATCCTGGGCAAAATGGTAATCTCGTTCTTTCAGCCCATAACGATGTGTTTGGAGAAATCTTTCGTGATTTAGATAAGCTGGAAGCTGGCGACGAAATAATTGTTTACACAAACCAGCGAGCCTACACTTATGTTGTGGAAGAACAGCAAGTCGTTGGACCATTACAGGTGGAAGTGATGGCACCTACCACTGAGCCAGTGGTTACTCTGATCTCCTGTTATCCATATATGGTGAATTCACATCGAATCGTTATTTCAGCCGCACTTCTTGAGCAATAATACAAGAATCATGGTATAAATATGCCTGCTTGATCTTTTGATACTGACGAGGTGATCTTATGTCAAAAAAACAACGTAAAGTTGCGAAGAATATCGAAAACACTCCGGTTTCTGTGGTGAGTACAACCAGAAATCGATTATCCAGCACCGACTTCAACCCGGATTACAGCGATATTAAATCAGATTTAAAAAGAATTGGCATTCTGGCTGGAAGTTTTATAGGCATTTTGATCGTATTAACTTTCTTCCTGCGATAGACATTTTAATTTACGAAATCCAAAGCATCGTTCCTTGAACGGTGCTTTTTTATTTGGTGTAGCGGGGAAAAATTGGAAATTAACGATTCACTCTTGCATTATTCTTATAGTATGTTATACTGGACTATAGTCCAGTATAACATACTATAAGATGAAAAAAGAATCTTTATCCTCAACCATTGAACGCATATTATCCCTCCTTGAACTATTCATTCAACATCCGGATGGTTTAAGCCCACAGGAAATTCTGGAGAAGTCACCAATTTCTCGTAGTACTTTATTTACCTTGTTAAAAGAATTGAAGGATATTGGTTACCTTGAACAGGCGGAAACACGTGGACGTTATATTGCCGGTCCTCGCTTATTTTCCTTAACGGGATCAAACACTCCCTCTTATCAATCCTTGATCAATCTCTTTCAGGAAGAAAACCAATCCAAATCATTTAATGAAACAATTGCATTAGCTGTCCCCAGCTCGCAAGGTATGCTTCTTTTAGATCAAAAGCAAGGAAGTCAAATTATTCGGGCAGTTTATTCGATTGGGGAACCATTAAAGCAGGAATCCGCAGCCAGCCTGATCCTGTCTACTCCTTATCCGGTTGAGGTGATTCAACACGGGTATAGCATTAATGAAAATGATGATTTTGTGGAGATGGCAGTCCCAATTTGTGCGGATGGTTTTAAACCAATCGCTGGATTGTTATTGAGTGTTCCCAAATACCGGTGGTCGAAAGAACAACTCATCAGTGAATGGCTGGATGATCTAAGAGCTATTGCTGCCCGGATCTCCTATCGTCTGGGAGCCATGCAATACAGCCCTTACCACCAGGAAGTTCAATCCTCTTTTCAACCAACCACCGCTATGGGGGATGGGCAAATCAGACAATTTCTTGCTGGTCCGTGGACAGCCCGTTTGGCATGTATCCGGCCTGATGGGAACCCACATGTGATCCCTGTCTGGCAGGAATGGGATGGAGAAAGATTCAACATCCTGGCTTTAAAAGGAAGCCAATGGGCTGAATATGTTCGCAAGAACCCACAGGTATCAATCACCATTGATGAACCCTGGACGCCGTATCGCAGGGTGGTCAGCCGCGGATCAGCAATTGAAACAAAAGAACTGGCCAGTGCCACCCAAAACAACCTGTTCTCGCGATTATCAAAACGGTATCTGGGGCAACAAGCATCACAACCCTTATCCGAGCAAATAGAAGCCCTTTTCACCATCCAACCTGAAAGCCTGCGGGGTTGGATGGGTTTATCCAATGATTAGAAGTAGACAATGCAAATTTCCATAAACGCTCTTTCACACCAGTACCACAATGGAAAGGTCACCCATGCCCTCGAGGATATCAATGTTGAGATACAACAAAAGCAATTTGTTGCCTTAATTGGCCCCAGTGGATGTGGAAAATCCACTTTGATTCGCCTGATTGCCAATCTAATTTCTCCTTCAACCGGTTCTGTATCCATTGATCATTATCAGCCACAGCAAGCCATTGAAAACGGGCTGATTGCCTGGATGGCACAAAGCCCGGCTTTGCTTCCCTGGTTAACCGTGGAAGGTAATCTGAAAATGGCCACTCGTTTCTATAAAGGGGATCAAAAACCGAGGCTAACCGTCAATCAAGTCCTCGATCGGGTGGGGTTAACGGAAGCAGCCGACCAACATCCATTTACTTTATCAGGGGGAATGCAGCAACGCCTCGCCCTTGCCCGGCTTCTGCTGCAGGACGCGCCTATCTGGTTGATGGATGAACCATTTGCAGCTTTGGATGAGCTTACCCGTGAAAAACTGACGGAAGAATTATTTTCGTTGTGGAAGGATTTCTCCCCGACAGTTCTTTGGATTACCCACAATATTCATGAAGCGATCAAATTATCCGATCGCATTCTCATATTCTCTGATAAACCAGGACGCATCATCGCGGATATTCCCAACCAGATGTCCCATCCCCGAAAGGAAAACGATTCCAACTTCCAATCGCTATTAATAAAATTACGCAGCATATTACACCGAGAATCCATTTGGCAGTAACAACCATGAACCATAAAAATTCACGAAAATCAACCTTTATTACTATCACAATCATTTTAATTTTCTTCATTAGTTGGGAAGCAGCTGTTTTTATCAATAAAACACCTGTTTACTTATTACCTTCCCCCACAAAAATAATTCAAACTCTATATAATCATCCTCAAACATTTTTACAGGCCACCGCGCTGACCCTCAGCGAGGCCCTCATTGGTTTAGTCATCGGGGTACTGGCGGGCATTCTCCTGGCATCAATCCTGACCCTGCTTCCTGGCATTGAAGATGGGGTGATGACTCTGGCAATCCTGATCAAGTCCACGCCCATGGTGGCGATTGCCCCACTGCTTACGTTATGGCTGGGGTTTGGAGTTTTGCCAAAAATTATTATCACCGCACTGATGAGCTTTTTTCCTGTGCTCATTAACGTTTTGAGTGGGATGCAGCGAGTCGAACCGGCATTATTGGATCTCTTTAAATCCTGGAATGCATCACGATGGGAAATCTTTCAATATTTGAGGGCGCCTTCAGCAGTCCCTTATCTGTTTACCGCGCTGCGAATCACAGGTCCACTTTCTTTAATCGGTGCTATCGTGGCCGAATGGACCGGGGCTTCCGGAGGGCTGGGACGCACCATGTGGCTCGCTTATACCAATTTAAATTTGCCATTCCTTTTTGCGGCCATTTTTGTTCTGGCTGCTGCTGGAATGATCATTTATCGTGTCATTACCTGGCTCGAATCCAGAGCTGTATTCTGGCAACCTGTCCAGAATAATTCATAATTATTGAGGAGCTTGAATGCGTTATCGAACAATCCTATTACTCTCGGTTACATTTCTTTTATTCCTGACTTCCTGTTTCCCGCAGGCAAAAACACCATCTTCACCACAAGAAATGGATCAGATGACCTTTATGGCTGGGTATAAACCGCAAGCCAATTTACCTTTTGTCGGGGTATATGTTGCTCAGGAAAAAGGTTTTTTTGCCGATAGAAACCTGGAGGTAACTATTGAACACTCTCCAGGATCCGGTCAACACTTACAATTGGTTTCGCAAGGCAAGGTACAGGTCACAACCCAGGACGCATCTGTCCTGCTAAAAAGAATTTCTGACCCGGGTTTGCCTTTGGTGTCTTTTGGGGTGATCGGTCAGACTGGTCAGCAAGCCTTTGCTGCATTGTCTGGCAGCGGGTTTTCATCGCCCAAAGATTGGGAAAATCACCTGGTTGGTTACAAAGGCACCCCACCTCCAGAATTATTCGCGCTCATCCAGGTTGCTGGTGCTGATCTCTCGAAAATCGAGTTGGTAAATGTTGGGTTTGACCCTCGTATCCTCACTGAAGAGGTTGTGGACGTGTACCCTGTGTATAAATCCAATGAGCCTTATATGATGAAAGAATGGGGTTATGAGGTTGACTTGTGGGATGCAGCTGATTATGGAATCCCATCAATCGGATTAACCTACGTCACCAGTAAAGAGACCCTATCCACCCAGGCGGATATCTTACAACGGTTTCTGGACGCATCAATAGAAGGCATTCTATATGCCGAACAGAACCCGGAGGAAGCAGTCGATTATGTTTTAAAATACGCCGGGCCGGAAACTGATCGTGATCATATGCTCTTTATGCTTGAATCCGAGTTGAAAGATTTACGATCCACGATCACTGATGAGCACACGATCGGTTGGCATGATCTGGAGCAGTGGCAGGCTCTGGTGGATCTGCTTGTGGAATATGAAACCATGCAACCCATTGATGTGAGGGAAGCTTTCACCAACGACTTATTGGAAAAATAAATACAATTTCCTTGAATTTTTTGGAAGGAGGATTAAGAATCCTCCTTCTTTTCTTAACATACGATGTCAAAAACAATAAAGGTGGATATGCTACAATAAATTATCAAATCCGACCTGGGAAGGACTAGATATGAAATCATCTATTAACGATCAAATTAAAACCGAAATTGCGGAAGGCATGGTTGTCTCCACCCGTTTTGACGAGAATGGAAATGTACTATCTGCTGGCGCTGGTAAAAAAGAGAATGTCCAGGTTGGTCCTGGAAAACCAAACCTGGCAAGTTATATTGACCACACTTTGTTAAAGCAAAATGCGACCAGTGAGCAAATCATTCGATTATGCGTCGAAGCCAGAGAATATCAGTTTGCATCCGTCTGTGTGAACCCAACCCACGTCCGGTTGTGCGCAGAACTTTTACGAAACAGTGGTGTAAAAGTGTGTACGGTGATTGGTTTCCCGCTCGGTGCCAACACCACTGCCACAAAAGTATTTGAAACCAAAGACGCCATTCAGAACGGAGCAACCGAAATTGACATGGTCATTAATATTGGCGCACTCAAGCATGGAGACTATACCCTGGTTTCCAAAGATATCTCAGAAATAGCCAAAGCCACCCATGATGGTGGGGCACTTCTCAAAGTCATTATTGAAACCTGTTTGCTGACAGATGATGAAAAAGTGGTTGCCTGCTTATTGGCCAAACAAGCAAGTGCGGATTATGTAAAAACCTCTACTGGTTTTTCAACCGCTGGTGCCACCCTGGAAGATGTAGCTTTGATGAGAAAAACCGTTGGACCAGAATTAGGCGTAAAGGCAGCAGGTGGTGTACGCAACCTTGAGGATGCTGAAAAAATGATAGAAGCAGGGGCAACCCGCTTAGGAGCCAGTGCTGGCGTGCAGATCATGCAAGGATTAACTACCAAAGCTGCATATTGATAAAAATTTTTATCTCTACTACTTAGTAATATTCATACCAACAAGGATTTTTCATGACCAAGCTACTTTATCAAAAAGATAGTTACCTGAAAGAATTTACTGCCATTGTCGAACAAATTGATGAAGAAAAACATGCCATCTGCCTTGACCAGACCGCTTTTTATCCGGGTGGAGGAGGTCAACCACATGATCTGGGTACCATAACAGCCAACGATCAGACCATTGAAGTAGTTAATTTGAAGAAAACTGGAGAAGAGGTCTGGCATTATCTTGATCAAAGTGCAGCCCTCCCTCAACCAGGCACTTCAATTCTTGGAAAACTCAATTGGGAACGTCGATACAAGTTGATGCGAACACATTCTGCCATGCATGTGCTCTGTGGGGTTGTCTTCCGTGATTATGGAGCACTGGTTACAGGCGGCAATATGGATCCATTGGAAGGCCGCATGGATTTCGAATTTGAAAATTTAACAAAAGAGCTGGTGGCAGTGATTGAGGACTCGGTGAATAAAGAAATCGAGAAGGATCATCCCGTGAAGGTGCAGATCCTACCACGCGAAGTAGCTTTTCAAATTCCTGATTTAATTCGTACCAAAATTAACTTGTTGCCATCTGGTATTAATGAAATCAGAACCATTGAACTTGTTGGGTTAGATTTGCAGGCAGATGGGGGAACGCACGTCCATTCAACTGCTGAAATCGGTAAAGCAAAAATTGTCGATTACAAATCCAAAGGGAAAATTAATAAACGTATTTACCTGAAACTGGAAGAATAACCCATGCGATTTTCACAACTTTTTATCCAGACACATCGTGAACCTCCCACGGAGTTATCTTCACCTGGAATGCAGTTCCTACATCGGGCTGGTTATTTACGTCAGGTGGATAGTGGCGTGTATGGTCTGTACCCATTAGCCAAACGCAGCATGCAAAAAATGGAGAGTAATATTCGCCAGGAATTAGGCTCGTTAAACGGACAGGAAATTGACCTCCCATTGATATCCTCCGAGGACCAAAAACAACTCTTTGCTCTGGTACCCCCTTATGAATTTCCTCCACTAAAGACAACCGGTACACAGAACCGTCAATGGAACATCACCCAGATACCAATCAAACACTTACTGGATCTTGTTCAACATAATATTCGCTCCCATCGCCAGCTTCCCCGGCTGCTGTTCCAATTTCAGTCCATTGTAACCCTCTATAATGCATCATCTTCTTCCTTTTTGGGGCAAAAAACCTCCCATCATCTGGAATGTTTCCTGCTCGAAAAGGAGCCCTTTTTGAACAATCCAAACCTAAAGAAAATGGTGAAGAGCTTCCAGTTACTTTTCACGAAATGGGGATTGACATATGAATTGGTTGAGTATCATGATCGAGCTAATGGGAATTCTTTAACCCATGAATTTTATTTTAACCATCCCAGCGGAGACAGAACGATTATTTTTTGTCCTGCTTGTGGATATAAGAGCAACCAAAATTATGCCCAATCAAGTAAACCAAAGACGAGTGAGGTGAATTTTCTCCCTCTGGAAGAAGTCTATACCCCAGACACGAAAACCATTGATGATTTATCCAAGTTCCTGGAGATCGATCCTTCCCAAACCGCAAAGGCGATCTTTCTCATAGCGACCATCCCGGATGGAGGTGGATTAAGAGAAGAGGTAGTGCTCGCAATCGTTCGGGGGGATATGGAGTTGGATGAACAAAAACTGGCCAGGGCGATCCAGGCTTACCAATTACGAACCGCAAACGAAGCAGAGATCCTTTCGATCGGGGCAATTCCCGGTTTTGCATCACCAGTAGGTTTGAAGAACGGATTCATCGTAATTGATGACCTCATCCCCCATGCAAATAACCTTGTCGCTGGCGCGAATAAAAAGGACTTTCATTTCAAAAACGTTAATTTTGAAAGGGATTATCGAGCTGATTTAATTGCAGATATTTCCTTGGTTAATCCGGGTAATCTTTGCCCTCAATGTCATCAATCTCTGTATTCAAAAAATGCATTTTTACTCGCTCAAATCTATGCATCTCCAGACCCAGATAAACAAAATGGATGTTACTTTCAGGACGAATCGGGAAAGCAAAAAACCGTGCAAATTGGATATGCCTGGATGGATTATGAAAAAGTATTTGCTGCAATAGCAGAAACCTATAACGACAAATTTGGCCTGATTATGCCATACCACACTGCCCCATATCAGGTTCACCTGGTAGTTTTACCTTCCAAGAACTCAAACCAACCCCTTGAGATTGCAGAAAAATTGTATCAGGACCTACGACAAGCTCGCATTGATGTCTTGTTTGACGACCGGCAGGAAAGTCCAGGGGTGAAATTTAATGACGCAGATTTGATTGGGGTTCCCCTTCGAATCACTGTTGCCGAAAAAAGTTTAAATGAAGGTATGCTCGAAATGAAATTGCGAAATGAGAATGAGAAGAAATTGGTAAAACTGGAAGACATTATTCCTACAACCATGCATGCTCTTTTACAACTGGAACGGGAAGTTGCCCAAAAGGTAGCTAATTTACTGTAAGGATAAAAAAATGGCTCGAAGACGAGCCATTTTCATTTCTATCCACTAATTTATGGAGCAAAAATCACATTTTCAATCAGGAATCGTTCTACTTTCTGATAGTAATCCAGTAAGGTTTCATTTTTGCGGAAACCATGACCTTCGCCTTCATAGAGAGTGTAAATAAAAGGTATTCCTTTGTGGCGAAGTTTATCCACAATTAATTCTGATTGGTTGGGGAGCACCACTTTATCTTCCGCACCCTGAAATACCGCCAAGGCATCCTGGATTTTATCTGCGTGGTAGATCGGGGACCAGGCATGATATTTTTCAGCAGCTTCCGGTAATTTCCCTACCATAGAAGTAGTATAGTGGGCTTCAAATTTATGGGTATCCATGTCCAGCATGAACAAATTGGATACGCCATAATTACATACCCCAGCTTTAAAGACACCTGAATAACGAATCAAGCTGTTCAAAACGGTATAGCCACCTGCGCTACCTCCTAATATCACCAACTGTTTTTCATTGACCAAACCTTTTTCAATCAATGCTTTGGCACCCCCAACAGCATCTTCAACGTCCACATCACCCCAACGTCCTCTCAACATATTTTTATAGGTGTGCCCATATCCGGTACTTCCGCGATAATTTACATCCAGCCATCCGTATCCCCGCGAGGTGAAGAAAGCTGTTGCGCCACTGTATCCGGCAGTCACTTGTGAGGTTGGCCCGCCATGGATATAAATAATCGCTGGAGGTTTTCCATCCGACTCAAAATTTGGATTTCTGGGCGGATAGTAAAGCCCATGAATTTCAGTGCCATCCTGCGCCTGCCAGGAAATCGGGTTGGGACGGGATAAATAACCTGTTGGGATGTTTTCGGCTGTACTGCGTGCAACAACCTGCCAATTTTTTCCGTCACCGACAATAATCCGGGATGGCACCATAGAACTTGCTGCGATTAAAACGATCTGGTCGTTTACTGAAACGGAGATCTGCTCTAACGAGGTATAGGGATTTGTGTCTAATTTTTCCGATTTGCCAGTTTCGATATTTATTTTATGTAAACTGTTAAAACCTAGCTCATTTTGAATTTGATAAATGAATCGACTATCCCCAGACCATCCATAGGTGCGTTCCCCTTGTACCCAGGCAGGTTCTACTAAATGCAACCCGGTAGGCTGATAAACGACCCGTTTCTGCATGGTTATCAAATCCACCAGCACCAACTCATCCCATTCACCTGCACTGGTCAAATAACTCAACCATTTTCCATCCGGCGAAAATTCTGGTTGATAAATAACAGTCGATTCATCCCCGGCAACGTGAATAATCTCCTCCACTGATGGCAGATCATTTTTTACTATTTTTCCAATTTTCAAGCGGGTGCCATCCCAAGGCATGTTAGGATGATCCCACTCCACCCAGGCAATCAAGTTGCCATCCGGGTGCCAGGTAGGTTGGTTATAAAAATCTGCACCTTCCACCAGTTTTTGTGGCCATTTCTTCCCTGCAGCGTCCACCACACCAATGAGGTCGGTTACACCATCGGAGAAAACGAATAAAACAAACTCACCATCTGGTGAAATTTTTGGAGAAGCTACACCTCCATAGGCAGGGGTAATTGCACTTGGTTTTTCAGGATTTAAGGAACGACGGTATAAACGCCCATCTTTTCCAGCAAATATTACTTGTTGTCCACGAATGGTAAACTCACCACCACCGTATCCAACACCACCACGACAGCTAATCTCCCCATTTAAATCATATCCAGCATCATCTTCCGGTTTCGCGACCAGCATCCCAATCCCAGAGCGACCTTCCAACCAGACGAGTGAACTTCCATCATTATCCCATTGGACATCATTAAGGCGAATCCCCTGGGAAACACTAACAGCCGTGATTGGGCTATCCCAAAGTCCGTAAGGTTTTTGCATTTTCTCTGCCATAGCCTTCCTTTCTCTTAATCGATGTAATTTTCAAAGGCTTCCACAATTTTTCCGATAGGTTTAAACCCTGAAAAACGCTCTTTTTCTTCCCCATTTCTTACAAGAATTGTCGTTGGAACACTCATCACTGAAAATTGCATGGCAAGGTCTGGTTCCTGATCAACATTGACATGTGCTAAGACCACTTTATCCTTCCAATGAACCTGCAATTTTTCTAATTCTGGCTCTAAGCGTTTACAAGGAACGCACCATGCAGCCCCAAACTCAACAACCACTGGGACTGGAGATTCTAGAACCTGACTTTGAAAATTAGCTTCGGAGACTTCAATCATTTGATTCCCTTTCCTGTGCTCGTTTGGTGATTCAAACAAGCTAATTGATTTTTCACAATTGATTTGTACAATAAAAGTATAGTCCAAGGAATCTGATTTGTCAGCTTTTTTATATCAAAGGAAGAAATGGAACTCTTTTCAATCAGAAAAATTCAAAAAGAAGATCGTGAATGGATTCAACGCTGGTTGGTTTTCCAGTGGGGCGCGGAAGTAGTTATCTCGCACGATCAGGTTTTTCACCCTACCGAATTACCTGGTTTTATCGCCATTGATAACAGCACCCAGGAACCGGTTGGTTTGATTACATTTCGATTTGAGGGGAAAGATTGTGAAATTGTGACCTTGGATTCTTTACGAGAAGGTGTTGGAATCGGCTCAGCGCTTATTGAAGCAGTAAAAAAACACGCCGTGAATATTGGCTGTGAACGGCTTTTTCTGGTCACCACCAATGACAATGTGTATTCCCTTCGGTTCTACCAAAAACGGGGGTTCAAATTGGTAAAAATTAATACCGGAGCAGCTGATCGAGCGCGTGAGAAAAAGCCTGAGATTCCCAAAAAAGGCTATTTTGGTATCCCGATTCACGATGAAATTGAATTAGAATATAAA
>CAYSFA010000044.1:0-3508 GCA_964430025.1 uncultured Anaerolineaceae bacterium
ATATCCGAAGGATCTGTTATATCTTCGGGTACATAAGAGAAAGTATCATTAATATCATCGGTATATTTGTGCTTGTGAGCCCCTATTGTTGTTATAGTTTTACCTTTCAAAGTGTAAGTGTGCTTTTTGTTTTTGCACGGATCAAGCCCTCGAATTCTTTCTTTTTCGAACAGTAATGCAAATGAATAGTCTAAAATAATTGGATTCTTTGTGCCTCTAAGGGAGAGGTTACCATTAAGTTTTTCATGTTTGGTAATTACGCTGGACTCGAATTTATAGTGGTATTGACCCTTATCCTGTTTCCACATAATTTTAGAATTGATAACCAATTCTTCATTTAGAAGTAACTCGTCAATTTCTTGCGCTGTCAGCGATATTTTCCCCATTTCAAAAATCCTTATTCCTTCAGCTTCGATTTTCTTTTGAAGGGTCATTTGTAGCTTTTTGGCCAGTTTCTGGTCGTGAGTGTTCCGGTTTATCTCCGCTCTTAAAGTTCGTGTCTGGTTCTAAAGGGATTGGCTGAGGTTGTGGTGGAGGAGTAGGTTTTGGTTTATCGTTCATCTTATTCTCTCTTTCTTTATTGAATTGTTGATAATAATCTATTATAATAGAATTAATTTTCTAAAAGGAGTAACGAAAAAATGGAAACCTCTGATGAAAAAATTGTTATTGAAGGAATGAAGCAATCTTTTGTTGAGGTATCGAATCTTCACGAAGCTCATTTAAACACTATAAAAGTTCTTAGAGACATTACAAAGTTGATGTTTACCACTGCTAGTTTGTTTATAACATTGATCATTTCCTTAAACGCTTTCTTTGTTGAGGTGGGAAGCAATTTCCAATCTAGATACAACACTTTTCTAATTGTTCTTTTAATGGTTTTCTTACTGTTTTTAGTACTCACAATTTGGAACCTAATCCCCAGATCATATACCAGGCCGTTTCCGAGAGATTACAAATTAATCACAGATAGCTTATGCGTGCCTGAATCAGATCGTTACGCAGTTTTGATCACACAATATCTTGAAAGCATGAAAAAAAATAAAAGCTATATTGATGCGATCACGTTACGGTTAGTTGCATCCGGAGTACTATATTTTTTGTTGGTAATGATCATTATCGGGCTTGCTATGATTCCAAAAGTATGACATTGGATCTAAATGAAGTGTGTAAGTGCTAATTCTTTATACCAGCTTCAAGAATTAATTACTTTCCTTCAATATCTTAATCTCCTCAGCAGTTACTTTATTGCTTGATGAAATGGCTAAATATAACTTAAAGGTAATATTTGCTTTTGCTGCAATTGCTTCTTCCGGAGATTTACTTTCGAAGTTTAGTTCTCTAACTAGCTGGATTGCATGCTGTAATGCTAGGTAGTGAAATTCATTTCTTGTATCAGTCATTTTATATCCTTTCTTTATATCTACTTTGTATTTCATGTAAGAGTACATTCATAGATGGTATTGGAGATTTTTATCAGGTAATCATTTTCAACCAGTGCTTCAAAATCGGCTTTGTAATTTGGCCAAGGAAGGGGGAGTCTAATCAAACTATTTTTGATTGATATATATGCAATGTTATCTTGGACAGTAATGGAAAATGGGTTATCGATGAAATCTCTTTTGATCCACAGTTTGATAATTTCATAAAGCTTATTCTGATTCTCAGTGAGCTCTAGTTGCAATGATTTCCCTCCTAAATTTCAGGAATTTCTACCTTGCACAATTTAAAAAAATGTAATGATTTAGACCATTTAAAAAAAGATTTGGATATTAATGAAATTGAAGGTTTTCGCTGATGGTAATCCTTTTGAAATGACGAAATCATTTTATATTACTTTTAAGAAAAACAAAAGCGAATAATGACATTAAAAAAAGACACCTTTGCAGGATGTCTATTTGTGTGTACGGAGGGCACCTCCTACAACCTTTGGTTGTGGAGTCTACGAGAACCCATGACCTCACGGACCCGAACCGTGTATTCGATCTAGCTGTGCCTGCCCGCATGAATTTACAGATAGAATGATGTTGCAGGAGGATTAAGACATCTTTTCAACATAAATTTCCCATTCAATTTTAAATAATGGTTGGTCTGGTCTGATCAATTAATATGAAGTGACTTTCTTTTGAAAACTCAGTTTGCCATCATTGTTGATAACCGATTAGTGCCATAATTGCTTATTGAATTTCCGAGTGCAACGCAGTACGATATCATTAAATATCGATCGGAGGAGCAATGTTAGGTGCAAGGTTTTTCCGAATTGTTGTGATCGCTTTAGTGATCATTCTGACCCAAGCTGCCTGTGAACTGCCATTCTCCGTCGCCATGAAAGACCAAGCAGATACAAATACCATCGACAACAATCAGCCTGCAACAGAGGGAGAGACTACGACCATATCAACTGAGGAACCAGACCTTTCAGATGATGAACAGGAACTATCGACCAGTGAACCAATTCCTTCAGTCAAACAAAGTGGTCCAGCTGCACCAACACCTGTAATCTATCAAGGTCGCTCTCCATCCGCTGGGTCTGGAGGTGTTTACGGTCGTATTTTATGGAATGGCAAACCAGTCGAAGGGCTGGAAGTAAAGCTGTGTGATGAAATTAAATTTATTGGCGGCTGCGAAGGGCTTGAATATCCGACCAATACCGGGAAGGATGGTGTGTATGTTCTGTTAGATGTACCACCAGGAACCTATGGACTCACTTTCCGAGCGATTGATTCAGACACCTGGTACTATATCACATCCATGGTATTGAATTCCAAGGATTTTGAGATACCAGCTGATCAGATGATCAATATGGGTGACAACAACACCATACGAACAGATGTGGTTATCCTGACTCCACAGGAGGATGAACGTCTGTCCATCAGCCGCCCTACTCTCAGTTGGGAACCCTATCCAGAGGCTGCATATTATGAACTCACCTTCCACTCTGGCCGAGCAGGTTCGATGATCAGCAGCAGGAAAATAACCACCACAAGTTTCCTGCTTGACCGCGATCTGCAAACTTGTGATTATTCATTCGATATTGAGGTTTTTAACAGCCAGGAAGAAATCATTGCTGAGTATGATGGATGGCGGAACTTCGAGGTAGGTGGCATGCCTACCAATTGCAAGATGATAGCATTGACTCCGGTTGACGGTGCAACCGTGAGTGCAAACAACATCATACTCTCGTGGGAACCACATGCCTGGGCAGCAACTTATAAGATCCACCTGTACCTCAAGTCGGATTACAAGCAGAAAGTACTGGATTTTGTGGAAACAACCGAGACTAGTTACACAGTCACCCAAAATGTACCAGCTGGTGAATATGAGTGGGTGGTGTACGGTTATGATGAATTTGGGGAAAGCGTCGGATTTGCTGAAACCTTTACCCTTTATGTGACGAACCCGTAAAGATTAGAAAAATGAAACTGGAGTTTTAGACAGACACTCATTATTGTAGAGTCTGCGAGAACCCAGGATGATTTCTCCGCATCCCTCAATGGGGGGGAACCTA
>CAYSFA010000044.1:3518-15934 GCA_964430025.1 uncultured Anaerolineaceae bacterium
GAAAAGATGTTGAAGGAAAACCCCAATATCCTTTCAGATTTTAGTAAATAGTTTCCACACTTAAGGGATATTTACTATTTACCAGTGGGCACGGAGGGACTCGAACCCACGACCTCACGGATGTGAACCGTGCGCTCTAACCAGCTGAGCCACGCGCCCTAAGTGCTCGGTGATTATAGCAAATAGCTATTCAATTGACAAGGGAAACTACTTTCTTAGAAAGCTATTAAATAGGAAGAATGAGGCTTTTAACGCGTGTTGTGAGGTATAATTAAGGTTTGGGACACGAATGAAAATTTGAAAAATTAACAGCCAAATCGCTGATAATTGGAGGAAGTTCGAACATGGATATAGGCAATATCAAATTGGTGGACATTGACAATGAGATGCGCTCCGCCTACTTAGATTATGCAATGAGTGTCATTGTTTCACGCGCTTTACCGGATGCAAGAGATGGCTTAAAACCGGTCCATCGCCGTATTTTGTATGCCATGCATGATATGGGCATCCGCTCGAACACCGCTTATAAAAAATCAGCGCGTATTGTTGGGGAAGTGCTCGGTAAATACCATCCCCATGGTGATCTATCCGTCTATGATGCAATGGCAAGAATGGCTCAGGATTTCTCAATGCGCTACCGCCTGGTAGACGGCCAGGGGAACTTTGGTTCGATCGACGGTGATTCTCCAGCAGCCATGCGTTATACCGAAGCAAGGTTGGCAGCTATGGCTGAAGACATGCTGGCTGATATTGCCAAGAATACCATTGATTTTACTGATAACTTTGATGGTTCCTTAAAAGAACCAACAGTCCTACCCGCCCGCCTCCCCAACTTATTATTGAATGGTTCCTCCGGGATCGCTGTGGGAATGGCGACCAATATTCCCCCTCATAGCCTGCGGGAACTGGTAGCAGCTATTAATTACTTAATCGAGAATTATGATCATCTTGAAGATGTAACCGTAGAAGATCTGATCAAGTATTTACCCGGACCGGATTTTCCGACTGGCGGCATTATTATCGGACAGGATTCGATTCGCCAGGCTTATTCCACCGGACGCGGCCGAATGGTGGTTCGCGGAAAGGCTGAGATTGAAGAACTGAAAACGGGCCGACACGTAATTCTCATAACTGAAATTCCCTACCAGGTGAACAAGACCACCATGTTAGAAAGAATCGCAGCCCTGGTTCGCGAAGGTCGTTTGGATATGATTTCCGATATGCGCGATGAATCAGACCGCAAAGGGATGCGCATAGTGATTGAGTTAAAACGTGGTGCGCAACCACAGCGAGTGCTCAACCAGCTTTATAAATACACCCAATTGCAATCCACGTTTGGCATTAACATGCTTTCCTTAATCAATGGGGAGCCGCGAACACTTTCCTTGCGACGCATGCTGCAGATATTCATCGAACACCGCAAAGATGTGATCACACGCCGAACCCAATTTGACTTGGACAAAGCCAAAGCCAGAGCTCATATTTTGGAAGGATTGTTGATCGCGTTAGCCAACCTGGATGATGTGATTGACACTATTCGAAAAGCCCCGGATGCCGACCAGGCAAAAATCAACCTGATTTCCCGCTTTCATCTCACTGAACTACAAGCTCAGGCGATCCTGGATATGCAACTACGCCGTCTGGCTGCTTTGGAACAACAAAAAATTGAAGATGAGCACAAAGAGGTGCAGGCAACAATTGAATATCTGGAAGATTTGTTGGCTAACCCGGAAAAGATTTTATCTCTGATCAAAGAGGATTTGACCGAGATGGCTGAAAAATATGGAGATGAACGACGCACCATAATCAGCTTTGATGCCAAAGAAGAATTCTCGGAAGCTGAATTGGTCAAAGATGAAGCCGTGCTGATCACCATCACCGAAAAAGGTTACATTAAACGAACTCGGGCTAATCTCTTCCGCACGCAGGGGCGGGGCGGCCGTGGTGTGATTGGGCAATCGATGCGTGATGAAGATGAGGTGATGATTTTATTCCCAGCTCGCACTTTGAATACAGTCCTTTTCTTCTCCGACCGTGGAAAAGTGTACTCTGAAAAAGTTTACAACCTTCCGGAAGCAGGCAGAACCGACAAAGGCATTTCGATTATGAATGTGTTAGCCTTCAACCCTGGGGAGCGTGTAACCGCGGCTGTGGCAGTGCCTGATTTTGGACAGGCGGAATACTGCACAATGGCAACCGAAAAAGGCAAGATCAAACGCGTTCAATTGTCTGAATTCGCGAATGTGAGACCATCCGGACTGATCGCGATGGATCTGAAACCGGATGACCGGCTCGGTTGGGTGCGCCTGACCAGCGGTAATGACGAAGTCATGCTAATCACTGCTTATGGAAGAGCTCTACGAATGGATGAAAAGGAAATTCGTTGCATGGGCCGTCCGGCGGGCGGAGTAACCGGTATTCGTATGGATGCCAAAGATCGTGTTACCAGTATGGATGTGCTCGAACCGGATGCCGAATTGCTGGTGATTACAGATAAAGGCTATGGGAAACGCACTCCTTTGGAACAATATAATCCGAAGAGTCGCGGTTCCAAAGGTGTATCGTCCATTGACAAACACAACCTGCAGAAGAGTGGGTTGATTGCCAGTGCCAGGATTGTAAAATTGGACGATGAAATTACCCTGATTTCCACCAATGGTGTCATGATTCGTTTGTTTGTGCGTGACATTTCTCAAATGGGACGAACAACCCGCGGGGTACGCGTGATGGATATTGGCGAAGGTGATAGTGTTGCTTCGATGGCGCGGATCAGCTCAGACATCCTCATGGGTGAGGGTGATGTGGTTGATAATAATTCAGCCAACGATAAAGAATAACTTAACTAAAAAATGCCTGGTCACGACCAGGCATTTTTTTATTTAACAGAGATATTTACGGTAAAACCATTTTTCCTGTTACCATTAGTAACAGGCTGCCCAGTACGACCACCAAAATTAGCAATAGTATGGATAGAATAAAACGTTGAGCGGCTGTCATGCCAAGAAATCGTTTTTCTTTATTTTTATTTTCAAATTCAAGGATATCTTCTTCACTATAGGAAGCCTCGGCAGAATTTCTTAAATCATCTAACATAATAACCTCTCAATTTTCCTGATTGGCTGGTCTTAGGTGAACATCACCAGCGGCTATTGAATGCAATTGTCCTTCGGAGATTATTTCCAAATCTCCGTTTTGGGTGATCCCTTTTAAGGTGCCTGATAATTGAATCTTACCATCTTTTTGTTTAATATATACTTTTTTTCCTCGAAAAGCTAGCCGATTTGTCCAATAATCCAGGAATTCCGGACTATTGAGTCTTGGTCTCCAATCGAAAAACGCCAGCAGGAAGTTGGTTAATAATTGATACCGATCAATGGGTTCAGGGGAATGAGCCTGAAGATAAGTGGCCGGGAAATTGAGGGTTGCGGTGGGAGGGAGTGAAGTTGCCCGGACGTTGATCCCAATGCCTACCACAACACCTTGCAAACGATCCCCCTGCCAATTCAACTCGGTAAGAATCCCGGAGGTTTTCTGCTTTTCAATCAACACATCATTCGGCCATTTAATTTCAGCCTGAATTTGAAACTGTTTTTCAAGCACTTCTGATAAGGCAATGGCAGCCAAAGGAGAAAAAAAGGATAACTTGTCTAATTCCTCATTGGTAGGTCGAAGAATGATGGAAATGGCCAATGCACTTTTCGGTTCTGTGATCCATTGCCGGTCAAAGCGACCGCGACCGCTGCTTTGATGATCCGCAAAAACAATGGCTGAGTCCGGGGCTGATTGTTCCAGCCATTCGAGCGCAACCTGATTGGTGGAACCAACACTCTCAAAATATTGAAAATGTTTTACCTTGGATCTCTCCATGCTTTCCAGGAATTGCTGAGGAATTTCCATGGATTGATTTTACCGTTAATTAATGGAACGGAAGGTTGATAAATCGAAAACAGGGATCCCGGTTTTATCCGGAATCCCTGAGATTTTTGACAACCTTTAGTTGTTTGAGATTTGAATCTTTCTGGGTTTTGCCATTTCTGATTTTGGCAAATGAACGGTGAGCACCCCATTCTTCAATTCTGCTTGGACATGATCGGCATCCACATCATCCGGCAATTCGATGGCTCTTTGGAAAGTCCCTGAAGGGCGTTCTCTGAGGAGATATTTTGAATTTTCGTCTTCCTCAATTCGGATTTCGCCTTTGATGGTGACGATATGATTCTCAATCTGAATGTCCAGATCCTCAGCAGTTACCCCAGGTAAAAAGGCGTGTACCACATAGTCATTATCAGTGGATTGAATATCGAGTGGAAAGACAATTTTTCGTTCTTCCCTTTGATTTTGTTCATAATTATTCCCGGTTCTTGTGTGGGCTATTCGACGATATGGGTGTCTTATGTAGTAAGTAGACATGATTTCCTCCAAAATTTCTTTTTGTTTTGTTGTTATTATCTTACGACCCCAATGTAAAAATTATGATAGAGAAGTATTAATGATTTATAAAAATTACAAAATAGGTAAACAAACTCTAATAAAAAATTAACAAAAATGTTATGTAAATTCATTTGAATCGCGGTAAAATGAAATTAGATTTATTGAACAACAACATATAAATCGGTGAAAAATTATGGATGATAAAATAACAATTATTGAGGGACCCCCTCCTACTTTTGAAATTATTGATGATGGCTGGGCGCTTGGTTTGAACGAAGGGCTTGGTCTATACGATATGGCTTTAACCCGCTTACGGACTTTTAATGGTTCCGCGCTGGTTGAACGTTGTCATCGGGCATGGCGAAGAAAAGATACGATTTTCTTACATTACAGAAATGATTATGGGTTGGAAGAAAAAGTCCCGATTATGGCTGCTCGTTCTTCCGAATCCTCAGATGGTCAGGTATTGTATCTTTGGATCCGCAGAAAAGCAGGCGAAATTGAATACGATTTTGATATAGATGTCGATGATGAGGATGACGATTTTCCCAACATGGATAATTGATTGAAAAACACAAAGACCCTTTGAACGGGGTCTTTTCATTTAAAGTACTAAACGCCTAGGTGAGGGGGGCACCCAAGCGTTTAGTACTTCTATTTTAACAAAGAGCTCATTAAATTACAAGTGGAACCATAAACTGGTAAAGAATAAACTGTGCCCCAGGAGGGAATCGAACCCCCAACCTAAGCGTTAGGAGTGCTTTGCTCTGTCCTTTTGAGCTACTGGGGCATAAACGGGATTATAGCATTCAGTGACTGTGACGACAAGAGAATCAGGCAGGTCGTCGAAGTTACGGTTCCAGGATTTCAACCCATTCAAATCCGATATGGCGGGGCATTGTGCCAGAATAGGAAGCCAACCCTACGCCGACACCACCACCACTGTTGAGATTTGAAAAATCATCTTTTTCCCAAACTTGCTTGTCGTTTACCAACAACCGTAAATAGTCATATCCACACTGCCATTCGATAATGTTCTCATTCCCGGAAGTGGTCTTGAAATTAGGGGCACCGCCGCTCGCTAATTTTAAGTAAGGATTTCCACCTTGTTGTTTCTTCAACTGATCGAATTGGTTGATTTCAAAAATACCATTACTTGCCACCCGGGCTTCATACCAACCATCCTGGTTGACATGGCAGAGTAAGGTAAACCCATTGCCATTAGCGCTGGGTTCAATTTTCGATACGGAAGATCGTATGACCACTTCATCATATTGATTGTCTTTATAGAAAGAATATAGGAAAATATCCTCCGACAATCTGGTCAAAAATTCCAAACGATCGTCAGCTACTTTGACGGAGATTTTATTCCAATCAGAGACGGATGAAACCGACAGGACATCATCGATCGTGTTTGGCCAGCAATCATTGGGGGAGGAAAATTCTTCTTTTCCATACACTGGGCATGCGGATGGTTCTTCAGTAGGGGTTGATTCAGGGGTGTTTGTCGCGTCTATTTGGGTGGTTGGGGTGACTGTTTCATCGCTGGTGGGTCTGGCGGTAGGAGGGGAATAGACTGTGTTGGTAGGATCAATATTCTCTGCTGGGGAGGTTTCAAAAATAAACTCCGCTGTTGGTTGAGATGGTTGTTCCTCCTCCTCACTGTTCATTAAAGGCAAACTACATGCTAATGATATTAGCGTCAGAATAACAAATAGAAATATTAATTTTTTCATTATGAGTCTCCAAGGAGTCACTGCTTAGAACCATTTTATTTATTTCTACTGGAACGTCAAGAAGTCTTATGGTTGGATTGGTGTTAAAACGTGACCGCCATACACTTGGGGCATGTATGACGGTCTCCAGGGAGGGAATGCCATCAGAAAATTTCTGAATAATAAAATCTTCTGATAGGTGACACCTTTTAACCATTAATGGGTGTCTATTGGATATTATAGATCAAATTAGTCAATAAATCAATAATATAAATTAAGAATCATTTAATCTTGTTTTTTCTTTTTCGGTTTGGAAAAAACTTCCAACCAATGGTTAATTTCCGCTTCGGACATTCTTTCAGGGTCTGGTTTCCCTCCCCCAGGTGATGTGGAGAGGGTTTTTTCTATTTCTCTGGCGAATTCGTCAGAGGAGATCGGTTGTGCAGAATATTGTTTCGCGTTTTTTTGGATTCTTTGGTCAGAGGAGACTACTTTTGTGTTTTGCCCACGGTTTTTCATTTTGGAGAGTCGGTTGATGATTGCGTCATCTGCGGTCATTCCTGCTCTTACAAAATGAGCTGTCACCAATCCAAATTTACGAGTGCCGCTTTTGTCTATGGGAGCATTATCAAAGTAGACATCCAATTTTTTTCGAGATAAACGAGCATATTCACTTAAGATCTGAATTAATTCTATTTCATCGTCCAGCATTTTCAATGAAAGGCCGCGAATTTTTGGGATTAGATTATGTCCGTCGATGAATATCATTAGGTAAAGCGTTTCCTCTGGTTTTATTTTACGTTGAAATTGTGCTATGATTCAATCGATTATGAAATTTAGTTAATCGGATTCACTTAATCAGGAGAAATCGTTTGAAACGTTGGCTACCTTTTCTAATTATTAATATTATCGTATCTGCGGTAACAACCTTGGTGGTGATTTCCATCTGGAATAAGTCAAATTCAACCAGCACGATAAACCTCAATCCAACAGAAAATGTTTCTCAACCCGATGAAACTCCAAATCGGGAAATTGAATTGCCTCCTTTGGATTCCGTGGTGATCCAAATTACGAATGTTTTTGCGGCTGGTGATCTAAATAATGAATTATTGGTGGTGGAACGAGTTGGAGAAGGGTCAATTAATTTGGTTGGTTGGGAAATTAAGGATCAGCAAAATAATTCGTTTATTTTCCCCGAAATTGAATTGGTGAAGGGGCAAATTTCCATTTATACTCGTGCAGGTGCAAACACGGTCAATACTCTCTTTTGGGGGAGCGAAGAAGCCATTTTTACACCGGGGGAGACTGTCAGGATTATCGATTCAGCCGGCAATGAGAGAGCGGTATTCACCATCCCATAGAAACACAGGAATTATTCCAAGAGGTCGCTTTCATCAATTAGAAAATTTTCGATTACAATTTAAGTGTGCCTGTAAATCGACTTCAAAGAAAATTGTTAACCCTTGAAGGAATCATTACTGGAAACGAAAATTAAGTAAACGATTGGATGAAGAATGGCAGAGGCTCTTTACAGAAAATGGCGTCCCCAATTGTGGGAAAAAGTTGTTGGCCAGGATCATATTGTTCAAACACTGAAAAATGCCATCCGGTCAAACCGGGTGGGGCATGCCTATTTATTGTCCGGTCCAAGAGGAACGGGAAAAACCACAACGGCCAGGTTATTGGCAAAAGCAGTCAATTGTCTGAATGAAGACCCGGGGAAACGACCCTGTAATGAATGTGATAACTGCCTTGCTTTCAATCAGAATCGCTTCATGGATTTGATTGAGATTGATGCTGCCTCGAATACCAGCGTAGATGATGTGCGGGACTTGCGGGAAAAGATAGGCTTTTCACCCTCTACCGGACGCTTTAAGGTTTACATTATTGATGAAGTGCACATGCTTTCGACAGCTGCTTTCAATGCTCTACTAAAAACATTGGAAGAACCCCCATCACACGCGATTTTTGTTCTGGCAACCACAGAAGTACACAAAATCCCTGCCACTGTGCTCTCACGCTGTCAGAGACATGAATTTCGACGTATTCCAGTTGTCACCATTGTGGACCTGCTTAAGGAATTAGTGGCCAAAGAGAAACTCACCATTGATGAGGAGACTCTGAACTTAATTGCCCGGCAATCTACCGGGGCGATGCGAGATGCAATTTCGTTACTGGACCAACTCACCTCCACCGGCGAGAAAATCACCCTCGAAACCGCTCAGCAAGTGCTCGGGACTGCGACCAATCAGGCAGTTATTGATCTGGTTAGGCAGATTCAGGATAAAGATGCCCGTAATGCCTTAAACCAACTGCATAAAGCATTGGATTCCGGAACAGATCCTCGTCAATTTGCCCGACAAATGGTTGATTATCTGCGAGGGTTGATGTTGATTAAATTAGGGGATGACCGATCTATTGACGTGACGGATGAAGTACGAAAAATGATGAAGGATCAGTCAGGAGATATTTCATTGGAGACTTTGACAGAGTTGGTTAAGCTGTTTAACTCGGCTGCCAATGAAAGTCGGCTGGCATGGCAACCCAGCCTGGCTTTGGAGTTGGCAATCGCTCAGAGTGTTCAACTTTTTGAAAATGGTCAGAAGATAGAGGTTTCGCCCATAGCAGAAAAGGAAACACAAAAATCAGCTTCTAAAAAAGAAACCAAAAGCCAACACAAAGAAGAAGAAAAAGAAAAACCGGATACCAAGAAAGAAATTAACAAAGTTTTTGAGGAACCTCTCGACGTAAATTCTCCTGATGAGGAGAATTCAGAAGGGGACAAGCAATCAAAGGATATCGACTCGAAAATAAATATAGTTGAAGTACGTGAAGCCTTAAATGAAGTAAAAAATTTAATTCGAAATTATCGCAAAAACACGGAAGCTTTGTTAGCTTCTGCCAGGAATTATTCGATCAAAAAAGGAATTATTCTGATTGGTTATCAAAGCCCTGTGTTAAAAGAAAGAATGGAAAAAGGTGATCATCAGGAAATTATTCAAAGAGCCTTTTCACATGTATTAGGGAAAGACGTCAAAGTTCGTGCAGTATTAATCAACTCAAAATCGAACGTCGCTGATTTGGAAGATGAGTTTGACCCCAATAGCTTGGTAAGTGCTGCGCTTGATCTTGGTGGAAAAATAGTAGACAAGGAGTAAAAAAATGGCAAAAGGATATGGTGGAAAATTCGGTGGGGGAATGGGTGGTGGTCAAAATGCCATGATGCGCCAAATTCAGAAATTACAGGAGCAGATGGAAGCTGCCCAGGAAGAGTTGAAAGATGAAACCGTCACGGCCAGTGCAGGCGGCGGGGTCGTTAAAGTTAGCATGACTGGTGACCAACGCTGTAAATCGGTTGAAATCTCACCTGAATTATTGGAAGATGCAGATGCTGAAATGCTGCAGGATTTGATTTTAAGTGCAGTCAATCTGGCTTTGGATCAATCCCGTGAGTTGCAATCCCAAAAGATGGGACCTCTCTCCGGAGGGATTCCAGGATTAGGTTTTTAATCCGTCCAGGTGATTCATGCCGATATTACCTGAACCAGTTCAGAATTTAATCAATGCTTTCGAACGATTGCCGGGAGTGGGTCCAAAATCTGCTTCCCGGTTAACTTTTTTTCTATTACGAGCACCGGATGAAATTAGTAAAAACCTCGCGGATGCTTTGCATAATTTAAAGAGCTCAACTGCTTTCTGCGAACAATGTTTTAATATCACAGTTTCAGGTAATACACTCTGTGAAATATGTTCCAGCTCTAAAAGGGATGAGACCCAAATTTGTGTCGTGGAAGAACCATTGGATGTGCTCGCGCTGGAGCGCACTGCCGGTTTTCAGGGGAAGTATCATGTTTTGCATGGTGCGCTCTCTCCCATTGAAGGGATTGGACCGGACGACTTGAAAATAAAACCTTTGGTTGAGCGGGTTAAAAACGGGGGGATCAAAGAAGTAATTATTGCTACCAATCCGTCGATGGAAGGGGATGCAACCGCTCTTTATATCAAACAGCAGTTGTTGAATTATCCGGTTCGGTTGACGCGATTAGCCCGGGGATTACCAATGGGGGGTGATCTGGAATATGCTGACCAGAATACGCTATTGCGGGCGTTGGCTGGCCGCCAGGAAGTTGATTAACGAAATCCTGCTCCTCAACGGAGCAGGATTAATTTTTTACTTTCTGTCGAAGGCGCAGATTCTCTGCGTTCTGCCATCTATTTCTACCAGGTAATAAGGGACCCAGGCGATTCCGAATAATTCCAGGAAGATATCTTTTTTCATGGGGGAAACCTTAATTTCAGTTACTTCGTTGATTTTTCCTTGCCAGTCATTCTCTAGTTTCGCGATGGCTGATTTCATCTCTTCTTGTAAAGCACTCAGGTTCTTGATTGCAAATTCTACATCTTCTTTCTCTTTTTCCAATTTGGCTTTCGCCTGAGAAGTCAGACGTCGTTTGGTAAGAGAGGATGAAATTGATTTTTTACGTTTGGAGAACATGGCCAGCAACACTTCCCCATGGGTTCCGGCTTCTTCCAAACGTCTTTGGTTGAGCATGCTTTCTGCGGTATCAACATCGCGTTCTTCTTTGTCTAATTTTTGTTCCAGGGCTGTAATTTTCTTCTCAAAACTGGTTTTGACTTTCTCAATTTCCATGTCTAATTCTGTTTTGATGGATGCTTTGATCTGGGCATTGAACTCCTCTTCGGACACCTCAGGACCCGCGTAGATTTTTAAGCCCTCACAGGCACGAATCGTCAAATTGTCCGTACGATAAATCCAATCTTCAAAGTCGCTTTGCTGGATCTTTAATGTTTTTGGATCAACCATCCAAACTGGTAATTGCTGATAACCTGTATCAGGTAAAGAGGCATGTTCCAGGAGTCTTGCATCTATTGGATTAATCAGGTGATCTTCCCAACGAATCATCCTGCCTGTTTGATCATCAACTAAAACTGTTTTTTTCTGAAGGGTTTGAAGATTATATTTTCTATCCACATAGCGAACTTCAGCCTGGGCGAACAAACGCGGGTGATATTCGATGGCAGATATTTTCGCGTCACTGGTAAAAGTGAGGTTGGCAGCTTTTGCTGCATTTTGTAAGGTAAGGTTATTAGGCAGGTGGTAATCAATAATCCCACTTGGCAAAACAGGTTTGAGAACCGGTTGAGTGGAAATTTGTTCTGAAGCACTGGCTTGTGATTTCACGGGCTGTGTTTTGGGCTCATTAGCTGCAGAGCGTTGATTAGAAGTTGATGAAGCTGCGCCATTATTAACCCCTGCTAACTTGTTTAATGCTGGTATTTGAGTTCTGGTCATTGGTCCAGCGAGATAATTCATCGCGAAGCGGGTGCCGAATAGTTTTAATCCTTTATCATTTACGTTGTGTAAAAGAAATACTCGTTTTCCCAGGTTGGAGAGTAGCTTATTAGCTTCAGCACGATCGATGTTTCCACTGGCACTTTGCAACCCATCCATCAATCTTTCTTTATCCTGGTCGGTTTGCAAACGTCCGATCATCCATGTGCCCGCGTTGGAAAGGGCTTTGTAATCCATGTCCACCGGGTTCTGAGTTGCCAGAATCAAACCGACACCGAAAGCACGAGCTTGTTTCAACATTCTGAGGATGATCGGTCTGGATGGTGGGTTGGCCACTGGGGGTAAATATCCTAAAATTTCATCGAAATAGAGTATTGCTCTTAATCCGCTGGTACCGCTTTGTCGACGCATCCAGGACTCAACTGCTCCAAACAAGAGGGTCACGAAGAACATTCTTTCATTTTCACTCAGGTGAGAAATGTAAAAAATTGAATGGCGTGGTTTCCCTTCATTTGTGTACAACATTTCCTGAATATCGAGGGATTTCCCTTGCATCCAGGTTTGGAAGGAAGGAGATGCCAGGAAGTTATTGAGTTTCATCGCCAGGGCGAAGCGTTCGTTTTCAGGGAATAAGCGATCAATTGGGAAAGCACCAAGCCGATCAAATGGTGGGCTTTGGGTCTGCATAATCAGGTCGCTTAAGTCAAAGGATTGCCCTCTGCTCCAATAATATTCCATGATGTTAGCCAGCAGGATGTGTTCCTTGGAACTGAGAGGGTCAATGTTGCTATAACCAATCAGACCTAATAAGGCTGTAATATTGGATGAAATTCTCTCCCGCAGCACTTCCTGATTTTCATTCCAATCCAAATCTGGGGCAGCAAATGAAGAAAGTATATCAACCGCAACCCCGGAGGTGGAACCGGGAGTATAGATGGTAAATTCAGCTGAATTCT
>CAYSFA010000044.1:15944-19274 GCA_964430025.1 uncultured Anaerolineaceae bacterium
TTTCTTTATTTATTCCCCAATCTGCCAGTCCATTTTTCCACATTGTGGCCGTCTCGGATGCTTTATCCTGAATGGATTTGTTTTCCCTTCTGGCCGCCTCTGGGTCGATCCAGGGTTCAAAATCTGCCGGCAGTAAATCTGGAAAATGAAGCACCAGGTTGGTGAGATCACCTTTAGGATCGATAATGATGGCAGGAATGTTTTGTAAAGCAGCTTCTTCCATGATCCCCACACATAGCCCTGTTTTTCCGGAACCGGTCATTCCGGTTACAAACATGTGGGTTGTCAGATCAGCGGGATCATAAAAAACTGTGTTATCGGTGAGTTGTTTGCTTTCAGAATTATATTCTTTTCCAATAAAGAATTCTCGGTTATCACTCATATTTAATCCCTCATAAATTATTTAGTAACTCTATTGTATATGATTTATAGAAAAAAAAACAACTTGCTTTGAAACAAGTTGTTAATTAGTGAGAGCCGGGTACGCCGCCCCCGGCTCTCATTTTAAGGAGGAGAAGAAGAGAAGTCGCCCTTTGTTATTTTCAATATTACCAGAACATTTGGAACAATACTTGACGCTTACCCTACGCTTAACCTACGCTAACCTACCAATTACCTGACAATTTTGGTAAGAAATCGAATAATAGAACTTTTTAACGTTAAAAAATGAAAAATCCAAAGAAACATTTATTACTGAAATGATGGTATATTGAACTAAGTCAAGCATGAAATTGAAGGGAGAAAAGGATGCGGAGAGTTGATCCAGTACCAAAAGATTTAGATAACACGAATAAGTTTAAATCCGGGTTTGTTTCAGTGATCGGAAGACCGAATGTGGGGAAATCCACCCTGATGAATTCGATTTTAGGACAAAAAATTGCTGCTGTTTCTCCCAAACCACAAACAACCAGAAAACAACAATTGGGAATATTAACGAATCAGGATGCTCAAATCGTATTTATCGATACCCCAGGAATTCACATCGCCAAACATAAACTAGGTGATTACATGAATAAGGTAGCAGAAAGCACCCTGGTTGATGAGGATTTGATCTTGTGGATTGTGGACATTTCCGAACCACCTACGGAAGAGGACAGGATAATCGCGGATAAATTGAATGCTCGACCATCCCGCTCAAAAATTTTTATTATCGGCAATAAGATTGATCTGGTTCCTTCGGATCAACAAGAAAAAATGAAGGATTTGTTTCTCAATCTGGTATCAAAGGCGAGTTTTTTCCCGGTTAGTGCAAACCTTAAATTAGGAATTCCGAATTTATTAGAGGCAATTATAGAGGTTCTTCCTTCAGGAGATCCTTATTACGATGAAGAACAAGTAACTGATTATTATGAACGGGATATCGCTGTGGAATTAATTCGGGAAGCGGTCATGCTTCATCTTGACAAGGAAGTACCACATGCTGTTGCGGTTCGATTAGATTCCTATGAAGATCGGGGAGAAGAAATGGCATACATCATGGCAACGCTGTTTGTTGAACGGGATTCGCAAAAAGGCATTGTCATTGGGAAGGGTGGCGAGAAAATCAGAGAAATTGGTAAAACTGCCAGAAAAGAAATTGAAGAGATGAGCGGCAGACAGGTCTATCTCGATTTACGGGTAAAAGTACATAAAAATTGGCGTAACAATCCGGATGCATTGAATTTAATGGGATACGTGCTTCAGGAAGGGAAATAACATTGGGGTGGTTTATTGCTTTAGGGATCTTCATGCCGCTTGATTGGGTAGCAGCAGCCAAACGTTGGAGAAGATTTCGTGTTTTTTCGAAACCTGTTTCCTTAATCATTTTGATTTTCATTTTTATATCCTTGGGAGGATGGGAGTATCCGGGAGCATGGTTTCTTGGGGGGCTGATTTTCTCCTTGTTCGGGGATATATTTCTGTTGATGCGTTCCAGGTTCTTCATTGCCGGGTTGGTTTCTTTTTTGTTAGCACACCTTTTATATATCATTGGGCTCAGTTATGGGTCATTAACCTGGAATGTGTGGATGGTTATTCCTGTCGGGATCATTGCACTATTGATCATAGTAGCTTACCCCAGAATCATTGGTGGCATTCGAAGAAGACTGGAACATCGGCATTTATGGCTGCCTGTTCTACTTTATATGTCAACCATTACACTCATGTTGTTGTTGGCAATGTTCACCTGGTTTCGGGAAATCTGGGTTTATCCTTCCGCACTTATGGTTAGTGCTGGTGCATTATTATTTACTATTTCGGATACGGTGTTGGCGACAGGTCGCTTCCTCCGCCCTGTCCCTTATGGAAATTTTCTGGTTATGTTTACCTATCACCTGGGGCAAATTGGAATTGCCTTTGGGGCATTATCCATGTTGGGTTTTCTTTAAGAAATTAATTTTTTTGCTCCAACAATGGGCGAAAGCCTTCTCCCAATGCTTCGTGTGCTTGCCCGATAACCATAAAGGCCAGCGGATCGACTTCTTTTACAATTTCCTTCAATTGGGGAATCTCTGATTGGGTGATGACGGAATAAATCACTGTTCGTTCTTCATGGGTATAGCCCCCCGTTCCATGTAACATGGTAACCCCACGTTCCAACCCTTCCATGATGCGTTGTGCAACGCCTTCCGGCTTATAGGTGACGATCATTGCGGTACGGTAAATCGCACGACCTTCAAAGGCGATTTCTGCTGCCAACCCACTCACGTAGATGACAGCCAGACCATACAACGCACGTTCCCAGTCGAATACCAGACCGCCCAGTAATACGACGATCGAATCGGTGATCAGGTAAGAATTGGATATGGAGATCCCGAAGCGATGATTGAGAATTCTTCCTAAAATGTCGCTACCTCCACTGGTGCCTTTGCCACGATAAACCAACCCCAACCCGATTCCATACATCAACCCCCCGTAAATGCTGTTGAGAACCAGATCATTGGTGACGCCTTCAGCAGGAATAAACAATACTAAAAAATCAGTAAAGAATGAAAACAGAATAATGGCAACGGCAGTTCGTAATGCAAAGCGAATTCCGCCTAAAAAGCGCCAACCCAGGAAAAACAAGGGAATGTTGCCAATTAACACCATTAATCCAATGGGGAAATCTGTGAGGTGATTGATTAATTGAGCTGCGCCACTGACTCCACCACTCACCAGATAGGCGGGGACGAGAAATAAGCGCATAGCGAATGCCTGAATTATGACACCAACAATCACGAAAGAATAATCTTTCGCGGTATCTTTGGTGAATTTCATCGAAGAAAGTTCGTTCTTAAATTGTTTTGACAAGTCCTTTAATGACATATTTACTCCTGGTTACTTTTTAACCTGTGTAACAATTATTTACGC
>CAYSFA010000045.1:0-19236 GCA_964430025.1 uncultured Anaerolineaceae bacterium
GATGAAAATATTGTCAACAACCGTAGCAGCGTTAAGCGAGTTGCAGGTCATAACATGATAACTATTATCGATAGATAGGGGATCATTTGGAGCAGTGTAATAATACCGATAGCCATAGGGTTCGAGAGGTGAGTCATTTTCGCTTAAATCCCCGGTTAATACGGTTGGTGTTGCATCAGGTATTCTTTGATCTTTGTCAGTTTCCCCACCATAAAAGCCACCAAAAATGTGAACACCTGATTTTAAATTGAAAGAAATGGATCGATCGGTGCTACTGGTAGGTTTATAAAGTCCTCCTTTAACCCAGATTTCTTGGGTTGCTACCGCTACCTGTAAGGCTTCCTGCAGGTCTGTGAAGGCATTCTCCCAGGATGATCCATCATCGCTTCCGGTTGCATCCTGATCTACATAAATGATTGTTCCTTTGGTGTCATCACCGTCCGCACCAAGCACAACTGGCAGGTTATTTCCAAATAGCGAAAATGAGGATACCATAAAAATAGTTATCAACAAAGTTCGCAAAAATAATGAAACAACTTTTGTAAACATTTAGTCCTCCGTCCCTTTATTTAAAATTGCTGGATTTGATTGTGGTTTAGATTGAATCTGAGTCCTTAGAAAATCGAATAATTCCTCGATGTCTTTGAAATTTAGTAATTCACGAGTGCCTGGTTTCTCCAGCGAAGCCAAAAATTGTTGCGGATCATGGTGATCCAGTTCCCAGATACGAAGCAAATACGATACATAAAATGAATGCATATTTCCTCTTTTGACCTATAATTATTTCAAGCGTACAAAATCATCGTCAAGAAATCGTCAATTCATTCATAATTCAGAAAAACAGGATATGGAAGTTTCACCGCCATTGCAGGTTCAATGTTTTGGGGGTTTTCACGTAAGGTTAGGTGAAGAACCCATTACTGCATTTAATACCGACAAGGTTCGCGCCTTATTCATTTATTTGGTTGTGGAGAAGGGAAATTTTTTTCAACGTTCCCATTTGGCAGGATTATTGTGGAGTGATATTCCTGAGGAACAGGCTTTACATAATTTAAGACAGGCGATCTCCTTATTACGCAAAGCGATCCGGGAAGTGGATCAAACCATTATCTATGCAGACCGTGAACAGGTGGGAATCCAGAAGAATGCTCACCTCACGGCAGATATTCTCGAGTTCTCCCAACTGATCCAGGAAGCTTTTCGTTTTTATCAGAACCAGCACGGATTGGGAACGATAAATATTGTTGCTTTAAGAAAAGCCTTACAAGTTTATAAAAACCCATTTTTGGATCGTTATCACCTCAATGTCAGTCCATTATTTGACGAGTGGTTATTGATCACCCGGGAAAAGTATGATTCGCTGGCCGTAGAGGGACTCGCGTACCTGGCTGGATATTATGAACGAAGGAATGAAAAAACCAATGCTATTCAGGTATTGAGAAAAATTATCCATATCTCACCCTGGGATGAAAATGCACATTATCAATTGATTGATTTTTTGGCACAGGATGGGCAGTGGAGTGCAGCGCAGAAACAATATGCATCTTTGATTCACTACCTAAAAAACGACCTGAATGTAACCCCTGATCCAAAAACAGAAGCACTATTTGAACGAGTGCGAACTCATACCCTTTCATCTACTCCTACCTCAAATCACATAAAGACCATCAACAATTTACCGTTAAGTCATAGTATATTTGTCGGGCGTGAGGGTGAGATTGATAAGTTGAGTGAGATGATAGCAGACCCGATGATACGATTGGTGAATATTCTGGGTCTGGGGGGAATCGGTAAAACACGACTGGTCTTAGAAATCGCCTCTTATCAGGTTGGCGTTTTTCATCATGGTGTGTTTTTAATTGCTTTGCGAAATGTCGAGTCTTTTGATGGTTTTCTATCCACCATCGGCGAGGCATTACGCATGAAGTTTTCAGATCAAACGGCAAAGAACCAACAAATAATTGATTACTGTCGTCAAAAACAAATGTTGTTATTACTGGACAATCTAGATAGTCTGGCTTCAAATCATCAAGTTCGGACATTATTATCAGAAATCGTGGAACATTGTAAACAGGTAATGGTATTGACGACTTCCAGGCAAAAGATAAATATTGTCGAAGAAACGGTTTTCCGTTTAGATGGCTTAAAATATCAGGATGAGGAACAACCAGCAGAAAAAGAAATAAAACAATCCGATTCATGTTTATTGTTCAAGCAAAGGGTTCAGAGTTCGCATCAGGATTTTGAAATTACCCCAGAAAATCAAGACACTATTCATAAGCTGTGCAAATTAGTGGAGGGGCATCCCTTAGCTATTGAGTTAGTTGCTGGTTCGGTTACCGGGAAGATAGAACAGAGAATAGAAGAAACCATTGAGCAGGGAATGGGTGCTTTTGTCTCTGCCTTGGCCAACACTCAACAACATCATAAGACCCTGGCAGCTGTTTTCGATCTCTCCTGGCAACGACTTACCGGACAAGAGCAAACTGATTTATCGCGACTATCGGTATTCAAAGGGGGATTTGAGGAAAAATCGGTATATGAAGCATTTCAAATAGATGCGCATAGTTTAACATCTTTAATTGATAATTCTTTATTGCGTGTAAATCTTCAGGGCAGGTATGATTTACATGAGATAGTCCGTCAATTCTCCGAACAGAAGTGTAAGCAAACGGGGGAGTGGGAAAGAGTTATTGCAGTTTTCTCGCAGTATTTCTTTAGTTTTTTACAGAATCAATTGGCTTGCTTTCGGGAAGGAGATCAAACATCCTGCCTCGAAAACATCGAACGAGAATTGGATAACATATATGTCGCCTGGGATTGGTTTTTAAATTCGAACCAGTTCTCTGTAATTGCCGATGTCATTGAGGTTCTTTATCAATTCTTCAGCATTCGCAGCCGGTTTCTTCAGGGTATCGAATGGTTGGAGATTTTACGATCGAAAATTGAAGGTCAGCCCGAATATAAGATGTTATACGCGATGGTTTTGAATCGCATCGGTTCACTGGCTTATAAAGCACGCCATAATGAACTGGCTCGAAATGATTTATATACCTGTTACGATTTGCTTACGACGCAGGATAACAAATATGAATTAGCATTTTGTCTGATTGGGCTGGGCAGCATCGAGTTGCGCAGTAAAAACTATCAGAAAGCTTTGGAACATGCTACCCAAAGCCTGCGTTTATATCGGGAGGTTCAGGATGTCTCCGGTGAAGCTTATGCTTCTTATTTGAAAGGTTTGATTTTGAACAGGCTGGCAGAGTATGATCAAGCCGAGGTAGCACTTCAGCATTCCCTTTCCCTCGCAAGAGAAATTAATAACAAGCGTCGTATGGTAGCACCACTCAATTTATTGGGGGATATCGCCTGTATTCGTGGAGAATATAAAAAGGCTGAATTGATCTTCCAGGAAGGTTTGGAGATAGCCACTCGATTAGGGGATCGTTTTAACCAAGCAATTTTATTAAATAACCTGGCGACGGTTTCTCATTACAGTCAGGAGTATGCCAGGGAAAGAAAAGTGCTTTTGGAAAGCCTGGCGATCTGTGAAGAGATTGGTGACCTGGATGGGATCGCGATTGCTTACAACAATCTTTGTGAGGTCAGCATGGTGGAAGCCAACATCAACGAAGCCATTCAATTTGCCGAAAAAGGGCTGCAGATAGCACAACAAATCGGGGAAGAATGGACAATTACGATAAGCCTTAATAATCTTGGAGAAGCTTACTTAGCATTGAATCAATTAGAGCAGGCGATGAATTATTTTAAAGAAGCTGTTTCTCTGGCAAAGGAAATTGATTCGATGGATATTGTCGCGCGAATATCGGTCAATATTGGTCATGTGTTGATGGTAGAAGGAAAGTCAGATTTAGGATGTGAATGGTTACAGGCTTGTATTCAAAATTCAGCCATAGAATTTGACCACCAAAGAAAAGCGATCCAAATATTAGAAAATTATCAAATGAGTCCAATGACTTGTCAGAATGATGATTTGTTGGAAGGATTGGTTACTGCTTATATTGAGAATTAATGAAAACAAGATAGAGGAAATAATGGGAGTGTATTAACTCCTATAGTAGATTTTTACAACTGCAAACCATTCTTGAGACTCGTTATAATAAATACTATGCTGAGAAATTCGTCAGGGATTGGGAGGATTTAATGCAATATCGTAACTTAGGACGTACCGGATTTGATGTTTCGACCGTTTCGTTTGGTGCATGGGCAATTGGGGGTGCGTGGGGGAGTGTGGATGATAGGGAGTCAATGGCTGCTTTGCATAAAGCAATTGATGTTGGAGTAAATTTTATCGATACAGCTGATGTTTATGGTGATGGTCATTCCGAACGATTAATTGGGAATTTAAAGAAAGAACGCAAGGAAAAAATTATCGTAGCGACGAAAGCTGGTCGGAGACTTGATCCACACGTTGCTAGTGGGTATAACCGTGAGAACTTGACAGCTTTTGTGGAACGCAGCTTAAAGAACCTGGAAACAGAAACACTCGATTTACTGCAGTTGCATTGCCCACCAACTGAGGTCTATTACATGCCGGAAACATTTGGTGTGTTGGATGATTTGGTCAGGCAAGGGAAACTGCTGCATTATGGCGTGTCTGTAGAGAAAGTAGAAGAAGCATTGAAGGCGATTGAGTTCCCGAATGTCAAAACGGTGCAGATCATCTTCAATATTATCAGGCAGCGTCCGGCAGAGCTCTTCTTTAAAGAAGCCTTACGAAAACAGGTGGGTGTCATTGTACGTGTACCGTTAGCCAGTGGGTTGCTAACTGGCAAAATGAAAGCCAGCACTACTTTTGAATCTGATGATCACAGAGCATTCAACCGCCAAGGAGAAGCTTTTGACCGGGGAGAGACTTTTGCCGGCGTGGATTTTGAGACCGGTCTGCAAGTTGTCGAGGAGTTGAGGGCATTGGTACCAGATGGTTGGACGATGCCACAGTTCGCTCTACGATGGATTTTGATGCACGAAGCTGTTAGTTGTGTTATCCCCGGGGCGAAAAACCCTAGACAGGCGGAGGATAATGCCAAAGCAGCCGACTTGCCGGAGATTGATGCCAGCACGATGGGAAAAATCACCGAAATCTACCAACAAAAGATTCGCGATTTGGTTCATCATTATTGGTGAGATTTAGTTATTGGAATAAAGCCCACAGTTGAAAGGGTTTGAAATAATGGATCTCTCTCCATTTTTTGTTTTTTCCGGTTTGGCATATTTATTGACAGTGGCTATCGGTATCTGGTTAAGTCAAAAAGGCAAACCTTATCTTGAGGCTTTATTCAATATCCATAAATTATTAGCCCTGGCAGGTGTTGTGTTAGTTGGTGTTCATTTCAGCAATCAGTATAAATCAGGCGTATTTCCGCCAATATTGAATTTGGCAACAGCAATCTTAGCCGCATTAGTAATCATCCTGTTTGTGACGGGGGCTTTGATGAGCCTGGACAAATTGAACTACAAAATACTGCGATTACTGCATCAAATAGTACCAACATTATTAATTTTGGTTGGACTCTGGATGGTTTATTTCGTTTAATAGGTGTAATAAATACTGTTTTTAGTGATAATTAGCATCCTAATCTATTATCGATTCAATTGATATTCGATAATAAGGAATTCCTTATTATCGAACTTGAATCCTGTGGAAAGGTGCAACGCACTTAGGGATTAACCAGCATTCAATAATCATGGGAAAAAATCTTGTTAACCAAAGTCCAGGAGTGCAGTGCACCTAGATCAACAACCTGTGAATATGCGTACATATCAATAGGTGCAACGCACTTCTTGGTTGATGAATTCCCATCCTTTTTGGTTTATTCTGTGTATTCTTTTTCTCCCTAAGTGCATCGCACCAAATGCAAACGGTGCATTGCACCAAGTCAAGCATGCCAACTCGTTCAATCATCAAGCCCCAAACCTAAAAATACTCACAACATCTTCTGCCAATAACCAACATCAATCCAGCGATCAAATTTGAATCCCATATCGGTAAAATGGGCTACCTGACTAAACCCTAATCCCTCATGCAAAGCCTGGCTTTTTTCATTCGGGATTGAGATTGTTGCAATTAAGGAGTGAATACCTTGAGATTTGAGTTGAGCGAATAATTGCTGGTAAAGTGACTTTCCGATTCCCTGATTTAGGTGATTCTTGTCCAAATATATGGTTACCTCAGCCGTAAATCGATATGCCGGGCGAGGTCGCCATTTGGACGCGTAACAAAAGCCGATGACTTCACCATCCTTTTCAAACACCAACCAGGGATAATCTTTGGTGTACTCCAGCATCCTTCTTTCCATTTCTTCGACCGAAACCGGTTCAGCTTCAAAAGATGCATGCGTAGTTACCACATAATGGTTGTAAATATCACAGACTCTCTGCAGGTCCTTTATCTCGATGTTTCTTATCATTTTTTCACCTGGATTCAATTTTTTATGATTGTTATCAATCTTCCTGAATTGCTTTCAAGTTGTTCATTATACTTAGTTTCCATGTTTTCGGATTCCAAGAAAATTGATAAAAACACCTGTTTTGTATAAAGAATCCGATTGAACCAATTCACTTGGGTTATAATTTGGGTCATGATTACAAGAAATTTTTCCAGGCGTGATTTTTTGAAGTTGAGCGGGTTAAGTATCGGGGCGATGGCGTTTCGTCCGGTGCTTTTCAAACGCCTGGATGTTTTACAAACCCCCAAACGCCTGGCAGAATTCCCAACCAGTGAAGTAATAGGGCGGGTGACTGACCCTGGCATGTATCTGCGCAGCGTTCCCTCCAATGAAGCAGGGATGGATTCTGTCATCCAAAGCCTCCCTGCTGATACTTTACTGGAATGGAATCAGGAAGTCATAGGGCGGGTGATTGGTGGGCTCTCCAACCAGAAATATGTGGAAACTCCTCTTGGCTATGTCTATGGTTCGGTGATTCAACCTACCAAAAACATTCCCAATACCCCCATCACCGAAATTCCTGCCGGTCATACTGGTTTCTGGGCGGAGGTCACCGTCCCTTATGTTGACCTTGCCCATGAAGGTACCATTGCCTCACCCTGGTTGCAGGATCATATCCTCTATAACTTTCCACCACGTCTCTATTATGGGCAGGTGGTCTGGATCGATCGTATTCGCACCAGTAATGGCTTTGTGGAATACCGCTGGAACGAAGATGCCAATGGGCGTGGATATGGTTATGGCGGTGGTTATGGTGAGTACTTTTGGGGGGATGGCGCTGGGTTCAAGGTTCTTTATGATGAAGACGTTGCCACCATCAGCCCGGATATAGACCCGAACGAAAAAACCATGGCACTTAACCTCGATTATCAAACCCTTTCCTGTTATGAAGCAGGCCGGGAAGTGTTTTTCTGTCAGGTCTCGACTGGCATTCAATTTACAATTGACTACTCTGGTGAAGATGTAGATTACACCACCCCACCAGGGACTTTGTTAACCCATTGGAAAATAATTTCCAAAAACATGACTGCAGGAGATCAGGAAGGGGGGAGTGGTTATTCCACCCCCGCAGTTCCATGGTGTGTTTACATTCAGGGAGGTATCGCCATCCATGGGGCGTTCTGGCATAACGCTTTTGGAGAACCTCGCTCTCATGGCTGTGTAAATGTCACTCCCGAAGCTGCTAAATGGATCTTCCGCTGGAGTTTGCCATTCGTGTCTCTGGATGCGGGCGAAGAACGACGCAATTTACCTGAACATGGAACAATCGTTTATTCCAGAAACGCGTAAACAGAAAATCTACTTCGTAAGCCGTTATTGAGGAAAAATTTAGCTTTCCCTCATTTCAAAATTTCCAGTTTCTGTGAAGAATATCGATTCTCTCCATTCGCATTCATTTTGAGAGTGATGTAAAAAATCCGGAGAAATTAATATGGTTTGTGCTAAAATTAATAATTCTGGTGGATTCTTCCAACCTCCATTGGATATTCTCACGAACAAATTCCACATTCTCAACGATTCTTGAAAGTAGAAATCAATTCACATGGTTTTTTCAATTCTCTCAACAAAACTCTTCATCCCCACTGTGTCGCATGAAGTCATACATCGCCCACGACTCTTTGAAAAATTGACTGAAGGTTTGAAAAACGGACATTCACTTACCCTTATTTCTGCTCCAGCAGGGTATGGGAAAACAACGTTGCTGACTGAATGGATTTCAACCTATCAAGGACAGGTCGGGTGGTTGTCCCTTGATGAACAAGATAATAATGAATCACGTTTTTGGAAATACTTTGTCTCTACATTCCAGACAATCTCAAATGAATTGGTACAGAAGTCATTACAGAATTTAGAAGCCAATCAGGGAAAAGATTCTAGTTTTTTCTTAACTGAATTGGTAAACGACCTTACTTCTGTTGACCAAAGAAAAATACTCGTTCTTGATGATTTTCATGTAATTTCAAACCTGGCGATTCTAGAAGGACTGAAGTTTCTACTTGATCACTTACCACCAACTTTGCACCTAATCATCGTGACAAGGGTGGATCCGCGTTTATCCGTCAGCCGATTACGTGCACAAGGAAAACTTACAGAAATTCGTATTGCCGATTTGCGCTTTACTTCCGGTGAAACCCTGGAGTTCTTTAACAATTTAATGAATTTAGAATTAAATTCATCCGATATCCAAGCTCTGGAAACACGCACCGAAGGCTGGATTGCCGGATTGAAGTTGGCCGCACTCTCCATACAAGGAAATGAAAACGCTCATTCTTTTATTCAATCTTTTACCGGGAACCAACAATATATTTTGGAATATCTGGTGGAAGAGGTGTTACTTCGCCAACCGGAAGCAATTCAACGTTTTTTAGTGGAGACATCAATTTTGGAGAGAATGTGTGCTCCGCTATGTAACGCGGTAACCGACACAACAGACAGCGATAATATTCTTACGGAACTGAATCACCGGAATCTTTTTGTAATCCCTTTGGATGCCGAGCATTACTGGTATCGTTATCATCACCTGTTTGCGGAATTTTTGAAAAGTTACCTGAAACGCAAACAAGCTGATGATTTGCCAACCTTACATCGTCGGGCAGCGGAATGGTATAAATCCAATAATCACCTGGAAGAAGCTTTGCGACATGGTTTTGCCATTCCTGATTACCAGTTTGTAAGCCAGTTGGTGTTGAATAACTGGAGAAGAATTTACCACCAAGGTCACTTGAATACCGCCGTGCAGTGGCTTGAAACATTACCAATCGACTTTATTCGGAAAACACCACCATTAGGGGTTGCGGTCTGTTGGACATTGTTCACACGCGGAGATTATGACCGCATTCAATTATATTTGGATGATATAACAAGAGAATTTGAGCAAATGGTCGAATCCGGAACAGTGCCAAAAGAACATCCTGAATTCAGTATTATCAATCAACAAGTTGTTTTATTAAAAGCAATAGTCATGCGGCATCGCGGTGATATACCTACTGCGATGAATCTAATCGAAGAACTCATCCCAACAATTGATGAATTGCGAGTAAATCTAGGACAAACCATTGCAGATATGGGATACACGGCCTGCTATTCACAGATGGGTTATAACTATGTAAGCGCGAAGGATTATAACCAGGCGGATTACTATTTGAGTAAGGTTAGTCCTCACGCGCGACAATGTCAAAATTTTCTAGCCTTAGCACATTCCACGATGGAATGGGTCAGAGTAAACCTTATTCTTGGGAAAATTGATCAAGCTGAAAGAATTTGTCGAAATGAACTTGCCCTCATGCAGCAATCCGAATTTGCTGATTACCCTGCCTTTGGTCTGATTCAATTAGCACTCGCGGATGTTTTGCGGGCGAAGAATTTATTACAGGAAGCAGCAACTTTTCTGGAAACAGGGCTGGAAACTGCCAGAAAATCAGGACATGTTTATTATCTTGGGCGGGGATATCTGATTGCCGCTCGTTTGCATCATGAATTAGGAATGGAAAACCTCGTACAGGAGGATTTGAAAAATGCTGAACAAATCGGGTTATCCATTCAAAATAACCTGCTGGATGAGATGATCATCCAAACCAAAAAATCATTGGAAAGCAAACCATCTCCTAAACAAGATCTGATTGAACCATTGAGTGATCGTGAATTGGATGTATTGAATTTGATTTGTGCGGGAAGATCAAATCAGGAAATTGCAGATGAGCTTTTTATTGCATTGGATACCGTCAAGCGCCATGTTAATAACATTTATGGTAAGCTCGGAGTAAGACGACGATCTCAAGCGATTATCGAATCACGCAAGTTGGGATTATTCTAAATTAATCGATTTTAGTTTTGGTCACTTAACACCAAAGTGTTAAGTGATTTTTAATTTAAGAAAACCACTAAAGGGTGATCTCAAATTGTTTCCCATCCGATATATTTGAGTCATGAAAACACAACAATCCCCGCAAAATTATGAAATTCGTGTCAAAGGTCACATTGGTGAAAATATCGCAATTTGGTTTGAAGATTTCGAAATTCAATTTAGTCCAAATGGCGAAACGATTTTATATGGTCCTATCGTTGATCAGGCAGCCTTATATGGAATTTTATCGACTATACGTGATTTAGGCTTGACCCTAACTCTCGTTCGTCAGGAGGAAGAGGTATGAAAATTAGCAATAGTTCCACTATTACCCAAAGAAATTTTCTAAAAGTATCTGGGGTTGTGATCGCTGCAGGCAGACTTACCTGTTGTGGAATATGGGCTAAGGTGTAGAGGTAATCCATGTACTTGAGAACAATACGAAACGATATTCAAAAGAATAAAGCCATCACGGTGGCAATCATGGTTTTTGTTGTAACAGCTGCCATGCTTGTTTCACTTGCAGCCATTCTGGTGGTGAATCTTACCGGAGCAATTGACAATCTCATGTCAATCTCAAAAACACCTCATTTTATGCAGATGCATGCTGGTGAACTGGATAGAACCCGTCTCAAGGCCTTTGTAAATCAACATAGTGAAATTGAAGAGTATCAAGTTGTTGAATTTCTAAATGTTGATGGTGCCCAGATCATTTTTGAAGAGGAATCATTATCCAGCAGTGTTCAGGATAACGGGTTTTCGGTTCAGAATAAAAAATTTGATTTTCTTCTCGATTTGGATGGAAATGTAATTCAAGTATCCGAAGGCGAGGTTTACATCCCAATTCCATACTATCAGCAAGGGGTTGCCGAAGTTGGGGACAAATTATTCCTGTTTGGAAAGGAATTTATTGTTGCGGGATATCATCGGGATTCACAAATGAATTCGTTACTTTCATCATCAAAAAGGTTTCTGGTAAGTGAAAACGATTATGCTGGAATAAAGGAAAAGGGCAGTATTGAGTATTTGATTGAGTTCAGGTTGAAGGACCTCGCCACGCTGGGTGAATTTGAGACGGCTTACACATCTGCTGGCTTAGAAGCAAACGGACCTACCATTACATTCCCCCTTTTCAGAATGCTGAATGGTCTATCCGATGGGTTAATGATCGCTGTTATTTTGTTGATCAGCGTACTGGTGGTGGCAGTGGCATTTTTATGCATCCGTTTCACCCTGTTAGCAAAAATAGAAGAAGACTACCGTGAAATCGGGGTCTTGAAAGCGATCGGTTTACGCGTTTCTGATATTAAAAAAATCTACCTGCTGAAATACGCAGTGGTTTCAGCCATAGGTTGTTTCCTCGGTTATGCCCTCTCATTCGTTTTTCGCGGGATGCTTCTAGAAAATATCCGACTTTTAATGGGAGAAAGTGATAGTTCTTCCATGGCGATGGTTTTTGGGATGATTGGAGTATCTTTGGTGTTCCTTACGATCATCGTGTACGTAAATGGTGTTTTAAGCCGATTTCGGAAAATTCCACCATCAGAAGCTATTCGCTTTGGCATAGCACAGGAAAAAACCAGCGCAGGAAAATTTCTTCATCTCAGCCTTAATAAAGTCCTCAATACCAATATTTTTCTTGGCATGAAAGATGTTCTGGCAAGAAAAAAGATCTATGGCACTATGTTGGCGATGTTGGTGATTTCGGTATTCATCATTATAGTCCCTCAGAATCTATATAACACGATTTCCTCAGAAAATTTCGTCACCTATATGGGGGTTGGAAAAAGCGACTTGCGCATAGATATACAACAATCAGACACCATTTCTGAAAAGTCATCCGAGGTCGCTAAGGCATTATCAGAAGACGAATCCGTAGCTGAATTTGTTGTGCTAAACACAAAACCATTCAACGTGAAGCTGGATGATGGCTCACAACAAGTCATAAAGGTGGAGTTGGGTAACCATTCAGTCTTTCCCCTCAAGTATTCCATGGGTAGAGCACCTATAGCGGATGATGAAATTGCACTTTCTGTGATCAATGCCGAAGAGTTAGGAAAGGAAGTCAATGAAGATCTTCGATTGATGCTCGATGGCCAGTGGAAAGAATTCACGGTAGTTGGTATTTATTCGGATGTGACCAATGGTGGAAAAACAGCGAAAGCTGCTTTCTTGGATCCTTCAACTGACATTATGTGGAGCGTTATCAATGTGAAACTTGCCGATCCTTCATTACTTAACCAAAAAATTACGGAATATTCAGGAAGATTCGAATATGCAAAAGTTTCTGACATTGATGAGTTTATCCGTCAAACCTACGGTTCGACTATCAACTCCATTGGGAAAGCATCCTATGCTGCCATTTTCGTAGCATTGTTTATCACTGTCCTGATTATCCTGTTGTTCATGAGAATGCTTGTCAGCAAAGACAGATACAGCATCGCTGTGATGAAGGCGTTCGGGTTTACAAATGCTGACATCAAACAACAATATATTGCTCGATCGGTATTTATTCTCATTATTGGAATTTTGATGGGCACGCTCCTGGCAAATACGCTAGGTGAAGTACTTGCAGGGGCAGTGATCGCTTCTTTTGGGGCAACTTCTTTCAAGTTTGTGGTAAATCCATTCTTTGCCTACCTGCTTGGCCCGTTAATGATGATTGCAGCGACACTCATCGCTACCATCGGTGGCACGATGGATGCTGGCCAAATAAGAATTTCTGAAAATATTAAGGTGTAAAAAATGAAAAAAATAATTGTTGGTGAAAATATTGTTAAATCTTTCGGCGAGGGTGAGGAAAAGCGCAAAGTCCTCGATGGTGTCTCTGTCGAAGTTAAACAGGGAGAGTTTGTTTCTATCATGGGGCCATCCGGATCCGGGAAATCAACATTGTTGTTTGCTTTGAGTGGCATGGATGACATCGATAGTGGCAATGTTACCTTTGATGGGGAAGATCTTTCACGGCTCGACGATAACAAGTTAGCTGATGTGCGTCGCCGAAAAATGGGATTTGTATTTCAACAACCAACATTGCTTAAAAACCTGAATCTTCTCGATAACATAATTCTACCAGCCATGCGGGACGGTAAGAAGAATGCAAAACAGCTAAATGAAAAAGCGCGCTCTTTAATGAGAAAAACAGACATTAGTGATTTGGAAAAGCGGGATATTACCCAGGCATCTGGTGGTCAATTGCAACGAGTGGGGATCTGTCGCGCTTTGATGAGTGATCCAAAAATCATTTTTGGTGATGAACCAACCGGCGCTTTGAATTCCACCTCGGCCAAGGAGATAATGGAACTACTGGCTGAAATCCATCGTAGTGGTACAACCATCTTGCTGGTCACCCATGATGTTCGCGTTGCAGCTAAAACGGAGCGTGTGTTGTTCATGTATGATGGAAAAATTGTTGGTGAATATATGGTTGAATCCTTTACAAACAATGGCAACGGCCACAAAACTCGCGAAGAACATCTCGCTAGTTGGTTAACAGACATGAAATTCTAAGAACTAATCCCAATCAGTAAGATTTTGATGAGTTTGAAAGAAATGCAAGAAGGTCAAATGAAATTTGAAGATGTAGAAATGATAAGTCTTGAAAAAAGCGATAGATCATTTATTTACAGAATGAATGGTGAGGATCTTCCCGATCAATGCCCGGTCGGATGTAAATGCACGATCACCAATGAGTTAACAGAACCACCTGCTTATTGTGTAAATTTGGGTATCGATTCAACATCTGGTGTAATAATTTGCAGGCTCGATGAGGAGAATGATCCTCAAAATCTGCTTTCAATGTTGGGAATTTAACATTGTAAAATTATAATTGACGTATTCCAGAAAGCACTCCGCAATGCATAAAGGATCTATTTATATGAAAAGAATTTCAATCGAAACACCACGCCTGCTGCTCCGTTCATTCTCTGAGGACGATGCAAAAGATTTATTTGAGTATCTCTCAGACCCTCAGGTCTATAAATTCGACCAGGGTGAACCGGTTAACTTTGAGCAGGCTCAGAAATTTGCAAAAGATTTGACAAACAATCCAAATTTCTGGGCTGTAAAACTGCGCAGTGAACAGAAAGTTATAGGTCAACTTTATTTCCACCAACTGGAACCTATACATTTGCTAACCTGGGAACTTGGTTATATGTTGAGCCCAAAGTACCAACAACAGGGGTATGGATCAGAAGCAGCCAAGGCATTGGTGGAATATAGTTTTACTGAATTGGGTGCACACCGCATTCAAGCCCATTGTAGTCCAGATAATACTGCCTCCTGGAAGCTGCTGGAGAAAATAGGGTTTCGTCGCGAAGGATTGTTGCGGAAGAATATCTATTTTCGAAAAGACGAAGCTGGAAACCCCCTTTGGTGGGATAGTTTTGCTTATGCTAAATTAGAAAGCAAATTTGAAGTTATTGAAGGAGAAGAAAAATGAAAATTCAGGATTGCCAATTTGAGATGCGATCCGCCTTTTTGGGCGGATTTGGAGGGCAACTTGTTTCCGGAATCATCTGGCTGGTCGCAGCAGCAATCAGCCTGTTGGTAAATCCGACGATTGGAATGGCGGCGTTGTTTTTTGGGAGTATGTTCATCTTTCCGTTAACCCAGATGTTTGTTCGTCTGATTGGTCGACCAGGCAAAGTCAGCAAAGAAAATGGATTGTGGCACCTTGGATCTCAAACAGCGTTTACCGTGCCTATCAATTTTCTTCTGGTGGGGGCAGCTACTTTGTACAAAACTGAATGGTTTTTCCCGGCAGCCATGATTGTGGTGGGCTCGCATTACCTTCCTTTTATCACTTTGTATGGCATGAAGATGTTTGGCGTTTTGGCAGCAATTCTGGTGATTGCTGGAGCCGGCTTAGGGTTATATGGCCCGCAAATTTTCAGCCTGGGTGGTTGGTTCACTGGTGCTGCATTAATCATTTTTGCTTTTTGGGGAAGGGCGATTGTTTTAAAGGAAGAGAACAACATATCCCTCGGCAAATAATCATTTTCGTAAGGAATTATTGAATGAAAAGGAACAACGTAGAAAACCGAACCTCAAAACCGGCTCGTAAAGAAATCTTTCCTATGGGAATTGGTATTACCCTGGGAATAGTTTTAGGTGTTGCGCTAGACAACATAGCCATTGGGCTAGCGGTTGGGATCATAATTGCAGGAATCGTGATTATCTGGCAGAAAAAGAAATGATCGTCTTTTTTGCTGCCCTTGTAATTGAATCTCTCCTGTTACTCAATAGTATTAAAACCAAATCCTATCAACGAAAAACAAGGTCGATTGTTTATCTAATTGGCTGTGTAGCTTTTGTTTTGTTCTGGATTTCTTCAAAGTTAACCAGAGATTTTAGGTGGTATGTATTTACACTATTTTTGATAATAGTATTCTTCCATGCAATTTGGAAATTAGTAAAGCCTGATATCTTGAATTCTTCTTTTGATCTTAGAAAGAGTTTGGGAAAATTTCTTGTAAACACAACCTTGATCTTTCTTGCGTTCTTCCCTGTTTTTTTATTTCCAAATTTTGAACCATTACCACCTTCTGGTTCCTTTCAGATAGAAACATTAAAATACACGCTAGTCGATCAAAATCGTGAGGAATTATTTACCCCCCAAAAAGATTATCGAAGTGTGGAAGTGGCTGTTTGGATTCCGCAATCTCAGAACAATGAAGAAATGTTTCCGCTGATCATCTTTTCTCATGGTGGATTAGGAACAATTACCAGCAATGAATCTTTGTATTTGGAATTAGCCAGTCATGGTTACGTAGTGTGTTCCATTGGTCATCCATTCCATGCTCTTTCGACGGTGAGTGAGGATGGAAACATCACTCGGGTGGATAAACAGTATTTCCGTGAATTACAGGAGGAGGATCCTGCATCTGATCCAGAGCAAAGCTTCTTGTATTACCAAAAGTGGATGAAACTCCGTACAGAAGACATCAACTTTGTTCTTGATACCATCATCCACCAATCAGATCCCAGGCTTAATACTATTGGTAACCGAATTGATACGAAAAGAATTGGTGTAATAGGACACTCTTTAGGAGGTTCTGCAGCGCTGGCAATGCCCAGGTTACGGGAAGATATCGATATGGTCGTTGCCCTGGAATCCCCATTTATGTTTGATATTGTTGGGGTGGAGAATGACAAATTTGTATGGCTTGAGCAGGATTACCCTGTACCTGTTTTGAATATCTACTCGGATAGTTCCTGGAGTAATCTCACCAGCTGGTCACAATATCAACGGAATGTTGAGTATCTCGAAAATCCATTTGAGTCTATTGAAAATTTGTACTTGCCTGGCGCAGGACATTTTTCGTTGACCGATCTTTCATTGACCAGTCCATTATTTGTTCGTATCTTGGAAGGTGGGAAACCAGACATTGAATATCCTGACTACCTTCAGCAAGTTAATCAGTCGATTCTAAAATTTACAAATAAACATCTTAAATAGGACTACGCATGTAATTCAAAACAGCCAATGATGCTACAATTATTTTATTATCGTTATGTTTTTTTTAAGTACTTAACAGAATCTACGTAAAGTGAGGATCAACGTTGATAAAATCACTGTTTCAATCAGGAAAATCATCCTCTAAAAAAGAAAAAATAGAATTCTTAAAAAAGTTTGAATCAATTGTTGAACAAAGCCCACAAGCCATTTTTTTACCGATCCTGCAGGTAATATTGTGTATGTGAATTCAAAATTCACCGAATTAACGGGTTATGGCCAGAATGAAATTATCGGGCAAAATCCACGCATACTTAAAACCCAGTACACTCCTGTTGAATTTTATGATTTTTTATGGGACACGATCAAAAATGGTGAAAAGTGGGTTCAATTGGTGTTGTTGTTTACCCTGTTCACACCAAACAGGAGGATGACTTGCTGAAGTTCGCAGAAGAAGCGTTGGCAGCCTCCAAACAGGCGGGTGAAAACTGTGTTACAGTTTGGTCTGATAAATTCTTAAAATATACTTATTGATCCCTCATCTGGTTACTTGTTACAATTTTTCAATAATCTCCGGATGAGAAAAGGATCTGCAAGCCACAACGGAGGAAGAATGAACATTTTTTACAATAAAACACAAAGCCGTCTACGAGCATTCTGGCGTATATTAATTCAGGGGTTACTCTTTCTCTTAGGGACTACCGTCATCGGGGCGGTGTTAGGGATTGTAGCGATTATCGTAATGGCTGGCACAGGCCAGGCTGATTTGCAATTATTGACCAATGAAGAAGCTCTCTTGGAGCTCATCATGGGGCTGGGTGGGGGATGGTATTTTGCTTTCAATGGTGTCGCAACGGTTATTGTTATCTTGCTCACATTTCTAATTGCCGGATGGATAATCGATCGCCGGAAATTTTCCAATTTTGGGTTTCATTTTTCCAGACTTTGGTGGCTTGACCTGGTTTTTGGGTTGGCTCTTGGGGCTGTTTTGATGCTCTTTATTTTCCTGGTAGAACTGGCTTTTGGCTGGATCACCATTGAAGGGTTTATGAAAACTGCTACTTCAGGTTCGTTTTTGAGTGCATTGCTTGCTTCATTGGTTGGTTTCATCGCGGTGGGAATCTATGAAGAGATGTTGTCACGTGGATATCATTTACGAAACCTTGCAGAGGGTATTAATTGGGGGCCCTTTGGGAAGGTCGGAGGTTTGTGGGCAGGCTATGTTATTTCCTCCTCTATTTTTGGAATTTTGCATGCGACTAATCCCAATGCCAGTGTTATCTCCACGGTGAATCTGGTGTTGGCGGGTCTCTTCCTCGGGCTTGGGTTTATTCTGACAGGCGAGTTGGCCATCCCGATTGGGTTGCACATCACCTGGAATTTCTTTCAGGGAAATGTATTTGGTTTTCCTGTTAGTGGGGCTAATACTGGTGCGACATTGATCCAAATTAAGCAAGGAGGAGCTGATATTCTCACAGGTGGTGCCTTTGGGCCGGAGGCTGGGTTGATTGGAATTGCTGCCATCCTGCTAGGCTCACTGCTGATAATTTGGTATGTGCGACAAACTCGTGGAAAAGTAAGATTATGGACAGAGTTGGCTGATTACCAAAAACCCGAAAAGAAGCAGACAGCACAACCTGCCAAAGTTCCCTCTTCGCAAGATGACATTTCGAATGTTTCCTGAAATAACCCGGATGCACTGACAAACATCCCAAAAAACATGATGCCTGTAATTTGATTTATTCCCCCTGATCACTACAATCAAAGGTAGGTGTTCCCACCGGAACGGTAAATGCGGTTATTTTTTATTTGACTACCAAACAATACAAAATTTCAAATCAGGAGGAGATAAAGATGGCTAGTTCACCATTTTCGTCAAGAGTTGACACCGTGATGACGATTGAAAGGCACATTTTGGAGCAACAGCGTTTTCACCCGGAGGCGACTGGTGTTTTGACCTATCTGCTGTATGATATTGCTCTGGCAGGGAAAATGATAGCGAGTCAGATGGCAAAAGCAGGCCTGGCACAGATCCTGGGAAAAACAGGTGATGTGAATGTGCAGGGCGAACAGGTGATGAAACTGGATAGATTAGCTGATGAAACAATTTATATGTTGAACGACCATACCGGTCGTTTGGCAGTGATGGCCTCCGAGGAACACAAGGATATCCTTCCGATTCCCGAACAGTATCCAACCGGGAAATATGTCCTTTTATATGATCCTTTGGATGGGTCTTCCAACATTGATTTTAATGTTGGGGTAGGCACCATCTTCGCGATTTATTCGAGAATTAGCCAATCTGGCCCGGGGACGGTGGAAGATTGTCTTCAAAATGGCAGAAAGCTGGTAGCTGCTGGCTATATTGTGTATGGAGCCAGCACCATGTTTGTGTATACAACAGGTAATGGGGTGCATGGATTTACCTTAGATCCATCCATTGGAGAGTTTTTGCTCTCTCATGA
>CAYSFA010000046.1:0-19213 GCA_964430025.1 uncultured Anaerolineaceae bacterium
TTATCGAGAGCCCACCATAATTTTTCTAAAATTTGAGGGAATGAATCTGGCGCATCACCAGGAATACCAAGGCCACGTGAATATGCTCCATAAAAATGCGTGTGTGCACAAATGAGACCTGGCATTACATATTGCCCACCAGCATCTAAAATTTCTTCACCCGGAAAACTTCTTTCTAAATTCTCCTTAGTGTCGATTCTAACAATTTTCTGTCCATCAATTAAAATCGCTTTTCCTTCTACTATTTCATTCGGGTTTGACCATGTAATTATTTTTCCATTAGAAATAATCATTCAATGCTCCTTAAGAATTTTTTGGAAAAATTCAATCCAAGTATTGTTTTACCATATTTAGAAACTACTTTATAATCAGCTTCGAAAATATTACATAGGAGAACCATAAATGGCTGATGTTAAGAAAGTCATAGAATATAGTAAAAGCAATTCTCAAAAGTATCAATCAATTTTACAAGATTTCGTACAAATTCAATCAATTTCTACTGATCCAAGTCATAAAAAGGACATGGTTGGAGCAACTGAATTTTTACGAGATCAATTTATCCTTCACGGCGCTACTACCACTCAAATTATTGAGACCAAAGGTCACCCAGTTCTATTTGCTGAGAGAAAATCTTCTCAAGAAAATGCTCCAACAGTTCTCATTTATGGGCATTATGATGTTCAACCTGTTGACCCTTTAGAACTCTGGAAAACTGATCCATTTACTGCAATTGAAATTTCTGATAGGTTACATGGTAGAGGGGCTTCGGATATGAAGGGCCAGATTATTGCAAGCCTGGCAGCCTTTGATGCAATAAACCAGGATGGCAATGTCCCATTAAATTTCAAATTTATCATTGAGGGCGAAGAAGAAATTGGTTCTCCAAATTTAGCTTCCTTCCTTGAAGATCATAAGGACTTGTTATCCTGTGATGTTATTCTCAATCCTGATGCGGGTATGATTTCGCCAGCCAACCCCACAATCGTCTATGGATTACGAGGATTGGCTTACTTTGAATTAAATATTTACGGACCAAGCCAGGATTTACATTCAGGAATGTTTGGAGGTGTTGTACATAACCCTGCGATCGTTCTTGCTGAATTAATAGCCGGTATGCATGATGAAAAATGGAAGATTACCCTTCCAGGTTTTTACGATGATGTGATTGATTTAAGTGAACAGGAAAGAGAAGAGCTGGCCAGATTACCAATCTTTGATGAAGATATTTTGAGACAAACAGGTGTTCCAAAGTTGTTTGGGGAAGAAAATTACAATTCCATCGAAAGATTAGGAGCACGACCTACATTAGAAATAAATGGAATACTTTCTGGTTTCACTGGTGAAGGCTCAAAAACAATTATTCCCGCCTCAGCAATGGCAAAGATTTCGATGCGAACAGTTCCCAACCAGGATCCTGAGAAGATTTTCCAACAATTAAAACAATACATATCTGAAAGGATTCCCCCAACTGTAAACTGGGACCTTAAAAAGTTCGCGGGAGGGAAAGCATCCATTTCCGATATTAATCATCCAGGTGTAATCGCCTTATCCAATGCACTGGAATCTGTGTGGGGATGCAAACCATTTTATAAAAGAGAAGGTGGTTCCATTCCGGTTGTTGCATCAATGCAGTCGATTTTAGGAAAAGATTCAGTTCTGACAGGTTTCGGTTTACCAGAAGATAAAATCCATTCTCCAAATGAAAGTTTACATTTACCAACCTGGAGGAAAGGTATTCTGGCCTTAATTCGCTTCTTCTACAATTATGCAGGTCTTTCATGAAAACTGAAAAACTGAAAATGCCTTCTTATGGTGGCCAAGCATTAATTGAAGGTGTATTAATGCGTGGAAACAAATACCTTGCAGCAGCATACAGAAAACCAGATGGCGAAATTGTTGTTGAAACCGAAGAACTTGGAAAAATTTACCAAAGCCCTCTTAAGAAAATTCCATTTTTAAGAGGTTTGATTATCCTTTGGGATGCACTTGGTTTGGGGACAAAGTATCTAACCAAATCAGCCAATTATCAAACCGAAGAAGAGGAGGAAAAAATTGAAGGACCAGCTTTATACCTCACCTTATTTATTTCTTTAGGTGTCGCTATGCTGCTCTTTTTCCTCACTCCAGCCTTATTAGGAAAAGCACTAGAACAATGGCTTGGATTTTCACATGTAATACAAAACCTCATAGAAGGCATGATACGGTTGATCTTCGTCGTTCTTTATATTTGGGCAATCGGAAAAATGCCTGACATAGCACGAGTTTTCATGTATCATGGAGCAGAACATAAAACCATCAATGCTTTTGAGGATAGTGTGGATTTAACCCCAACTTCGGTTAAGAGCTATTCACTTCAACATCCACGCTGCGGAACAGCTTTTATTCTTTATGTAGTGCTGATATCGGTAATTGTTTTCACCTTTATCGGTGATGTCTCCTGGTTAGTTCTCATTATTTCCAGGTTGGCATTAATTCCGGTAATCGCAATGCTCGCTTATGAATATATTCGGTTCACTGCTGATCGGTTGGAAAATAAATTTATCTCAATTTTAGCAAAACCTGGATTATGGTTACAGAAATTGACCACAAATGAACCAGACGAGAAGATTTTAGAAGTTGGTCTAGCTGCTTTTAATGCTATGTATGAATTGGAAACAGCTACAATTAAATAAAAACTAACTTGTTGGCAAACTAGCATAAAATAAATACTTATGAAAAACCAAACGTATTTCTGGTCTCTAATGACGTTGTTGAGTGGATTTCTAATAGCTGGTTTGGTAATTCTTCTATTAGATAGAGATGACTCTCAGCCAATCAAAATAATTCCTGCTCCAACTCCTCAACCAATGAAAGTTTATCTTACCGGCGATGTTCAGAATCCCGGCGTTTATAAATTACCAAAAAACAGCAGATTGGAAGATCTTTTTGTGGCAGCAAAAGTTGAAATTTTTCCGATGGAGAAATTCAACTTGTCAGCAAAATTATATGATGGCCAACATATTCATATTGACAACACAATATCCACTAAAAATCAAAATGTTATCATTATTGATTCAGCCAAGATTAACATCAATGAAGCAAGCGTGGATCAATTAATGGAACTTCCTGGCATTGGCGAAACGAAAGCTAATGAAATCGTACAATATAGGGTAACCAATGGCTATTTTGATAGAATAGAAGATATACTTAATGTTCCAGGAATTGGTGAATCTACCTTCAATCAATTCAAGGACTTAATTGAAACTAATTCAATAGATTAATTGAGGAATCAAATGGGCTTAAAGGACGAATTAACAAACGAGTTAAAAATAGCAATGAAATCATCCGACATTGATAGAAAAAGGGTGATTAGAATGGTTATTTCTTCCATCAAGAACAACGAAATTGATAAAGGCAAAGAACTTGGTGATGATGAAGTTATATTAATATTACATAAAGAGATTAAAAGCCGCCACGAGGTTATCGAGAGCGCTAAGTTAAATCAACGACAGGATTTAATAGATGAAGCATTAAAAGACATCTCCATCTTAGAAACATTTCTCCCTAAAGGCCTCACTGACGTAGAAATTGTGGAAATCGTAAAATCTTCAATTGAAGAAATAAATGCGTCATCCCCCACTGATATGGGAAAAGTAATGAAAATTGTATTGCCAAAAATAGCTGGCAGAGCTCCTGGAAACCAGGTAAGTCAAATAGTAAAGGAATTATTACAAAGCTAGGATGATTAAGTCATTGGAGAAGAAAATTAGTAAGAAGGAACATTCATTAACAAAATTAATTATCCTTTTAATAACTGGCATAATTGCTTTTGGTTCAATAATCCTTCCTATTTCTTCTCGACCAACTGCATTTGAATTAACAATAGGCAGTGTTGCAACTCAAGATTTTCAGGCTCCACGGAGTCTCACGTACGAATCCAATTATCTTACCCAGCAGAGAATCAATTCAATAAAAAATTCAGTTCCTCCGGTTTATCTAAATATTGACCCGGCAATATCTCGACAGCAAATTGATCGGTTAAGAAAGTCGTTGGATTACGTAACATTAGTTCGAAATGACCTAAATGCTGATACAAATCAAAAAATAAATGATATTTCTAACCTTTCTTACATCCAGGTGTCCAAAGATTTAGCAACCAAACTCGTTAATCTGGACGAACAAACGTGGACAGCTATCCAAAGAGAAACCCTCTTGGTATTGGAGCAGGTCTTTCGTACTTCCATTCGTGATTACCAAGTAGAAGAAGCAAAATTACGTGTTCCAAATCTCGTAAGTTTTTCATTTAATGAAGAAACTTTGAAGATTACGGAAGCTTTGGTAACACCTTTCGTTGTGGCAAATTCACTTTATTCAGAAGAACTTACTGAAGAAGCCATTAATCAGGCGATAGGTCAGGTTACGCCGGTGGAAAAGACTTATTCACCTGGTGAAATTATCATTCGCCGTGGTCAATTAATTGACGAACAAACCTTTGAAGCACTGGAGAAATTCAATTTTATTTCACCAGAAAACAAACGACTGGAATATCTCGCATCTGGATTATTCATTTTAATTCAGATGTTGTTATTAAGGTTGTATTTTAACAAGCAAAAACCTAATAATTTTTCAGTTCGAGAATTATTAATTATTTCCATTGCATTTGTCATCTTTTTGCTTTCTGCAAAATTTTTAATCCCCAATCGAACGGTTCTTCCTTATATTTTCCCATTTGCAGGATTTGCTTTTGCGATTGGAACATTATTCGGATTTGAAACAGCCTTTGTCCTTTCACTTTCATTGAGCTCCCTTATTGCATACGGATCCTTTGACTTTCAAAGTCTATTGCCATTCTATTTAATTCCTTCCCTTTTTGGTGTTTTAATTTTAGGACAAGGGAGGCGTGTGTCAGTATTCTTTAGTGCCGGACTGATGACAGGGATTCTGAGCGCTGTAATAATTATTGCTATTCGCCTACTGGATGGATCAACCGATCTCATTGGGATGATAACCTTATCTGGAGCATCGCTTTTCAATGGGATGGCATCAGCGAGTCTAGGCTTATTAATGCAATATTTTGTCGCTCAGATTCTTGGGATTACCACTGCAATTCAATTATTGGAAATCTCGCGACCTGATCATCCACTCTTACAATTTATCCTGACAAACGCACCAGGATCTTATCAACATTCCTTGCAGGTCGCAAACATGGCGGAACAAGCCGCGAAAGATATTGGAGCTGACCAATTATTAACCAGAGTGGGCGCACTCTATCACGACGCTGGAAAAGCATCAAACCCTTCATTTTTCATTGAAAATCAAGTTGGTAGTGTCCTTAACTCCCATGATGATTTAGATCCGTATTTAAGCGCAGCGACAATTATTCAACACGTCCCAGATGGGGCAGAATTGGCGAGAAAATATCGCCTTCCAGCAAGAATCATTGATTTTGTCAATGAACATCATGGTACTTTAATGGTCAAATACTTCTATGTGAAAGCAATCGAAATGAATGGCAACAACCCTGATTTGGTTGATGTGAATGAATTTCGTTATCCCGGCCCAATCCCCCAATCAAAAGAGACAGCATTACTGATGCTTGCTGACGGGGTTGAAGCAAGAGCCCGCGCAGATAAACCAACCAACCGGGAAGATTTGGAAAAAATTATTCACGGAGTTATTGACTTCTGCATCAAAGAAGGACAATTAGAAGACACTGACATCACCATGAAAGATTTAAATACGATTGTTAGTTCATTTTCTAACACATTGATAAATACCTATCATCCGCGAATCAAATATCCTGAATTAAAAACGCAACCTGTAGAACAACTCGAAGAGAGTAATGAAACCTGATTTAATACTCATAAATGATAAAAATTATAGTTTTCCAGACGATTTGGAATTGATTATTGAGAAAACACTAGAAGTTATCGACCACCCGAAAAATGTCTCAGTAAACGTAATCCTGGTTGATGAAAAAACGATTACCAACCTAAATAAAAAATATCGGCAAATAAATAAACCCACTGATGTGCTTTCATTCGAATTAAACATCCTCGATCCGGAAACTGGGATATTAATGCTAGGGGAGATCATCATTAGTGTTCCGTTTGTGGAAATGCAAGCTCAATCATTAGGAAATGATTTGTTTGATGAGATTAGGTTGATGGTGATACATGGACTGTTGCATCTTTTTGGGTATGACCATGACAATGATGAAAACAGATCAGAAATGTGGGATTTTCAAACAAAAATTTTAGTGTCCCTTCAAATAAGATTAAAGAGCTTACCTGAATGAAAGTCTTTCATTTTCTTGTTTCCAGGATTCGTTCGTTTATACCTGCCCTTGAAGGTTTACTATATGCAATTAAACATGAGAAGAATATTTGGATTCATATTGCAGCAACACTCATTGCCATTCTCGCAATTTTATTTCTCAAATTATCCTACATAGAATCGCTTTTTATCCTCTCAGCAATTTTTTTGGTATGGATATGCGAATTATTTAACACTGCCATTGAATATACTCTGGATTTTATCCATAAAGATAATAATCCAACAATAAAGATTATTAAAGATATTTCAGCAGCAAGTGTTTTTCTCTCTGCTATTTATGCATTCATCACTGCTGCAGTGATCCTCTACAATAATTTTTTTTGAACTAATTATTTTTTTTGTTAAAGATATTCGCGAAGATTATGTTCCACTGCATAAGCAGCTGCTTCCGCCCGATTGGAAACACCCAATTTTGAGAGAATACTACTAACATAATTTCGGACAGTACCTTCGCCTAAAAACAAATTCTTGGCAATTTCGCGATTTGTTTTCCCTTCTGATACCAATAACAACACATGTTTTTCTTGTTGGCTCAAATTAGCAAAAGCAGATGCTTCCTCTTCTTTTACTGCTCTCCTTACTTCCTGGAAAACTCGTTGAGTAACTGCGGGATCCAATGCAGCTTCACCCCGCCCCACCTGTTCTATAGCACGCACCAAATCCTCTCCACCAATTTGTTTTAAGACATAACCAGATGCACCGGCTCTTATAGCCGAAAAGAGCATTTCATCTTCCGCATAGGAAGTCAACATTACAACTTTTATGTCCGGATAATTCTTTGTAATCTCTTCGCAAGCTTCGATTCCAGAAGTACCTGGCAAACGAATATCCATTAAAACCACATCCGGTAATAACCTGGAAACTTTATCCAATGCTTCTTTGGCTGTACCTGCTTCCCCAATTACTTCAAATTGAGGATTTCTATCCAATAAAGATTTCAATCCCAACCGAACCACTTCATGATCATCGACAAGCAAAATTCTTTGTTTTGACATTATTAATCCTCACTCACCAATATCCAAAATAACAGGGCAATGATCAGATCCTTCCACATCGCCAAGAATGATTACGTCTTTTACGTCTTTCAGTAAAGCATCACTGACCAAAAAATAATCAAGACGCCAACCAATGTTTCTTCCTCTGGCACCAAATCGATAAGTCCACCAGGTGTATTCAACTTTGTCAGGATATAGCTCACGATAAGCATCTTTAAACCCATTCGCTAGATATTTTGTTATCATTTCGCGTTCTTCTGGAAGAAAACCGCTCGTTTTATTGTTCTCTTTCGGATTTGCAAGATCTATCTCTGTGTGGGCAGTATTGAAGTCTCCTGTAATAATGATCCGCTCACCTTGTTTATGTAATTCATTACATTCTGCCAGTAACGTTTCGTAAAATGACAATTTGAAATCTACACGATCTTGTCCACGTTGTCCATTTGGAAAATAAATATTGTATAAATAAAAATTTTTGTGCTTTGAACGTATGACCCTGCCCTCATCATCAAAGTCTTCAACGCCGAGACCAAATCTTATTTCACTTGGTGTTTCTTTGAAGAAAGAAGCGACCCCACTATACCCTGGTCTTTTTGCTGAATTAATTGAAACTTGATAATTATCTAACTTTGTTGCTTCTTCTGGAATTTGGTCTGGAAATGCCTTAATTTCCTGAAGACAAAGGACATCCGTCTCGAAATTTCCAGCCAAATCAACAAAACCTTTCTTTATTGCAGCGCGGATTCCGTTCACGTTCCAAGTAGTAATTTTCATAATTCTCTTTCTCACGTGTATAATAAACTATATTATATATCTTTTCTGATTGTACCAATTGGAGTGCATAATGCCAAAGAAAATCGTTTACATTGAGGATGATATTGAGATGACCTATCTGATCAAGATGATCTTGGAAAGAAAAGGGTATGAAATTATCTCCACGAACAATGGACTTAACGGTTTGGATTTGGTAATAAAAGAAAAACCTGATTTGATTCTTCTGGATCTTATGATGCCGGAAATTGATGGTTGGGATCTCTATCATCAAATCCGTTCAAATGAACAAATCAAGAATATTCCTGTAGTTATCATTTCAGCAAAAGCCCAACTTATCGATAAAGTATTAGGATTGGAGATCGCTAAAGTTGACAACTATATTGCAAAACCATTCAAACCTCAAGAATTAATCGAGGTTATTGAAAACCTCCTATCGTAATTATTCATGATACTAAAGTATAAAATTTATAAGGCCGTCGGGTCTTTCAGAAATATGGAATATTTAGAAGTTACTTGCATGGAAAATTTTTTTTCTCGATTAAAGGGACTGATGTTCACAAAACAAATTTCCAACAATCAGGGAGCTCTATTCATCAACAAGAACGAAAATGTTTTGGATTCTTCAATCCATATGCTCTTTATGAATTTTGATATCGCTGTAATCTGGTTGGATAATTCAAATGTAATTGTGGATAAAAAAATTGCCAAAAAATGGAAATTGCTTTATTATCCTAAGTCGAAAGCAAGTAAAATTTTAGAAACGCACATAGAAAATTTTGATGAATTTCAAATTGGAGATCAAATAATCGTTGAAAGTTATTAAAGTCCTCATTTTTCTAATTATTGTTCTTTCCTTATCAATTCCATCCAGTGTAACTTTCGGACAGACTACAAATCCCGAATATCCCGTATATATCGTTCAAACTGGCGACACGATAAACGTGATTTCCATTAAATTCAATGTCAGCGCGGAAGATATTATTAACACAAACAATATTTCTGATCCAAACATTTTAAGTGTTGGAACACAATTATTAATCCCTGGGATTGAAGGAGTATCCGGAGTGTTGACTTACAATTCAGTTTCGATTGGCGAAACACCAGATACCTTATCAAGAAAATTTCAACTCCCAAAAGAGACAATTTACAGATTAAATCAAACAACCTCCCCATCTGAATTCTTTATTGGATCTAATTTAATATTAGTCGAAGCTCCTACCATCCCATTCAACGAAGTTTCTCTTACCTCACAACAATCATTATTAGAATTGTCACTATCCAATTCTATTTCAAACTGGGATGTGATTTTAACAAATCAAATTTCCTCCCCCTGGTCAGTCATTCCAGGCGAATCGCTGGTATTAACCACGTCAGACCCAGTTCAAGAAGATAAACAAGAAATTGAATTTGTAGGTTTACCTTTAACACAGGGAAAAAGTGCCCAAATCGATATCTATGCGAAAAACAAACCTCTCAAAGGGTCAATTGGTGATATTCGACTGAATTTTTTCGATAATAATCCGGCGTACTCTTCTTTATTTGGCATTCACGCTATGCTTGAACCAGGACTATACCCTTTCCACCTTGAATATCTTGATGACAATAACACGAATCATATTGTCGACCAATTAGTATTAATTCAACGTGGCTTCTACCCACAAGATCCACCGCTGCAAGTTGACCCAAGCACCTTGGATGTTTCACAAACAAAACCTGAAGACGATTTAATAACTGCCACAATTTCTAAATTCACAGATGAACAATTCTGGTCCGGGATATTTCAATATCCAGTTGATGAACCAGTTTGCATCAAGTCTTGGTTTGGAAACCGCAGATCATACAATGACTCTCCATACGACCGCTACCACGCAGGTGTCGATTTTGGTGTTTGCGCAAACCTAAACATTTATGCTCCAGCCGATGGTTATGTAGTTCTAACCGACTCCTTAATAACCAGAGGAAATGCCACAGTAATAGATCATGGTCTTGGTGTTTTTTCCGGATTTTGGCATCAATCAGAAATCCTTGTTGAAGAAGGTCAATTTGTAAAAGCTGGAGATTTAATTGGAATAATAGGCACAACCGGCAGATCAACCGGACCTCATTTACATTGGGAATTAGCAATCAATGGAATACAAGTAGATCCATTACCCTGGTTGGAAACACAATTCCCTTAAAACAACACATACTGCGGTATAATCATTACCGCAAAATTTAAATAGGTATTAGAAAGCAATAATGATAATGAAAATCAATGAAAAAGTGAAGAATATTTGGGAAAGTTTTGAAGTCACAGACAGTGATATTGAATTCATCTTCAACAGATTGTTTGAAATTGAAACACCTACAAAAACATTAGATATTGTCAAATTACTAATAGATGAAAGAATTCGGTTAGAGAAAAACCACCGAGAAAATTTAGAAAAATCCAAAGGCGATTTATATCTCCCCAAAGATGATTTTCAGGTTGGCCAGAAGTTATTATTTCCAGCGTTAGATTTTTCAAGTGGGGAGGTAGTCGGCATTCGAGAAGGTAACAATCCAGAATTAGAAACTCTTAAAATTATTCAAGTTGAATTCGCACAGGGATTGAAAAAAGAATTTGCAGCCAATTTGCAAAACCATTTTCTAAACGACGCAGTAGCTGTACTCGACGAAGAAACTGATCTGGATAAAGATAAAATATTTGCTAACAACAAAATTAGAATTTCTCAATCCCTTATTGAAAAATTAGAAAAATCACAAGATTTAGTGCAAATTGCGGGATATTGGTTCCCACGATCTTTATTAATTGATATTAATATCGGATATTTAAATCTGGCTGAAGCGGTTCTAGAAATGGCGGAAGGTGGACCACTTACTTCACCAGAAATTATCGAGCAAATCGAGCTCCCAACCGACTCAAATCAAACATTAACAGAGTTTTCATTAAACTTAGCATTACAGGAAGACGCAAGGTTTGATGAAGTTGGCCCAGCTGGAGAAACCTTATGGTTCCTGCACAGAAGCGAACCCGATAATGTTAGGTCCCAACCTATATTTCTACTACCTGAAGATGTAAATAACTACGATGATACCAAATATTCTGATTACCTCACCCAAATGAATGCTGGGGTCTTTGACGAATTAGAGTATTCCAAGCTATCTACAGACTCCAATCTTCAAGACGTAACAATTTCAATCATTTACCCCCATTTAGTTTCTGGAACGCTTCCATTAAGTGCCAATTTGGAAAACCTCTTCCCGACTGCGTATGAATCACCTCGTATACGGTTTACCTTCGTTGATGGCGAAACTAAAGAGAAATTTGCAGGATGGGTCGTAAGAGAGAAAAAGTATGTATATGGATTGAAGGAGTGGTATAAAAAGAACGAGGTAATTCCGGGAAGTCTTATCCATATCAAGCAAGGAAAAAATCCAGGTGAAGTTATTGTAGCAATTGGAAAGAAACGTTCAACCAGGGAATGGGTAAGAACTGTAGGAACAAATCCAGACGGAAAGATATCCTTCTCTGTTACCCAACAACAAATTTCGACCGATTTTGATGAACGAATGACTTTTTCAATTATCAATTTTAATCAAATTGAAAGATTGTGGGAAAAATATCAAAAAGTACCAGCTGAGAAAGTTATTATAAATTTCGTTCGGGAACTCGCGAAACTGAATCCACAAGGCCATGTGCACGCCCAAGAACTATACGCTGCCTTCAATTTTGTAAAGAGGGTATCACCTGGTTATATCTTGCATTTATTAGAAAATTGTTCAGAAGTGGAACATCTTGGAGATTTGTACTTTCGAATTAGAATCTAAAATCCTAACAAAGGGAATGAAATGACTGAGATCAGAAGAAAAAGTATAATAAAACCAACTGTGGACACACCATTTAATATCGATTTTGAATGGTGGAAAAATCACGACCAAAATTGGAATGTTTATTTATATAGTTTTCTTTGTAAGGAACATCAAGACATTTATTCGAATGAGGAAAAATCACCAAAAATCGATTGGGTTGACCCCAAAACAGCTGAAGTAACAATCGTTGATGGAATTCAACATACTTTGATGAATCATTGCGCGAAACAAGATAACTTTTTCGAAAATCACACATCTATTGTTAACATTGTTTTCGGAGTTTTCCTGTCAAACGGCAATAAACCCTTAACACCTGAGGAATTAAGTAGTATAACTGGAAAATCTGCGGAAACAATTTTACGCACTTTTACAGGACAACAAGTGTATCGTGGGATACGTCCTGCCTTAAATCGCTAAATTTTTGCCCCTGTAGCTCAATGGACAGAGCACCAGCCTTCTAAGCTGTTGGTTGAGGGTTCGAATCCCCCCAGGGGCGCTAATATTTTAAAAAGGTATTACCAAACAACTATTCTGATGCATTCTTTTTGATATTATCTAAAAGATATGATAAATTTTAATTAGAATATTTAGAATAAATGGAAAAAATGAAAAATCATAATAGAAATTGGCGCCCCCCTACTGATGTGTATGAATCTGAGGATCATATCATTGTTAAAGTTGAAATTGCTGGAATGTCCCAGGAAAATTTTGAGATTACTTACTACAAGAACATTTTAAGTATTTCAGGTTGTAGAACTGATGAAAACTCCACAATAAAGTCCTTTCATCAGTTAGAAATTGGATATGGAGAATTTCAATCAACTATTGAAATAAACATCCCAATTCAGATTGATCAAGCAGAAGCAATTTATAAAAATGGGTTTTTATTACTCAAATTGCCGAAATCAAAACCAAAATCAATACAGGTCAAAGAACAATAACTATGGATAACTTCGAAGACAAAGATGTAAAAATAGAAGATGAAAATGGAGAAATTGAACAATCTCCAAAAATAAAACAGTTAAATGAAGCAGATATCGAGACTAATAATATCGAGTTACCATCATCATTACCAATCTTGCCACTCCGCGGGCTTGTAGTTTATCCGTTTACAGCAGTTCCTCTTACGGTTGGTCAACCAAGATCTATTAAATTAGTCGATGAAATTATGTCATCTGATCGTTTAATCGGTTTGGTGGCGTCAAAACAGCCAGATTTGGAAAATCCAGGTCCAGGGGATTTATATGAAATCGGTACCGCTGCAACGATTCACAGATTATTTCGAGCCCCAGATGGCACCATTCGATTAGTCATACAAGGAATTTCCAGATTTCGAATTAAAGAATTCACCCAGCAAGAACCTTACTTAAAAGCTATGGTAGAACCTCACCCAGAGGAAAAAGAAACATCTTTTGAGGAAGAAGCACTTGCCAGAAATGTGCGAGATCAATTCCAGCATATCGCTGAAATGATTCCATCCATTCCTGCAGAACTGGTGGCTTCCATCACTTCAATTCAGGATCCGTTGCAAACTGCTTACACGATCGCAAATTTCCAAAGAATGGACTTAGTTGATAGCCAAAAACTGTTAGAATTGGATTCGCCATTTGAGAAATTAAAAGCTCTTGTTTCCATACTAATCAAAGAAAGTGAAGTATTAGAATTAGGCCAAAAAATTCAGAATGAGGCAAGAGAAGAAATTGATAAAGTCCAAAGGGAATATTTCCTTCGAGAGCAATTGAAAGCAATTCAAAAAGAACTTGGTGAAGGTGATGAGCAGACAGCGGATATTGAGGAATTTCGTTCCAAAATAAATTCCTCAAAAATGTCAGAAGAAGCTGAAAAATTAGCAAAAAGAGAATTGGACCGCCTTTCAAGATTGCCTACAGCAGCAGCAGAATATGGTGTTATTCGCACATTTCTTGAATGGCTGGTGAATCTTCCTTGGTCAACCAATACAGAAGACAATCTCGATATCAAACATGCCCGAAAAGTATTAGATAAAGATCATTACGGTCTTGAAGACGTAAAAGAAAGAATTTTAGAATTTCTTGCAGTCAGAAAACTCCATAAAGAACGTAAATCTATCAATAAGGGCGAAGTGACTGACGAGATACGAAGGGACCGTGAAGGAGTAATTCTATGTTTTGTTGGTCCTCCTGGTGTAGGAAAAACCTCCTTGGGGCGGTCAATTGCGTCAGCCTTGGGAAGAAAATTTATACGTATCTCATTAGGCGGGGTACGTGATGAAGCAGAAATAAGAGGGCACCGAAGAACATATATTGGAGCTATGCCAGGAAGAATAATCCAATCAATCCGAAGAGTTGACTCCAAAAACCCAGTTTTTATGCTCGATGAGATCGATAAGCTAAGTTCTGATTTTCGTGGCGATCCATCTTCTGCGTTATTAGAGGTTTTGGATCCTGAGCAAAACAACGAATTTCGTGATAATTATCTTGAAGCTCCATTCGACCTTAGTCAGGTGATGTTCATAACAACCGCCAACCAACTTGGGACGATACCAGGACCACTTCTTGATCGAATGGAAGTAATAAATCTGTCTGGATACACTGAAAATGAAAAAACAAAAATTGCTCAACAATACCTGATCCCCCGACAATTGAGAGAAAGTAGTCTTTTACCTGATGAAATTTCTTTTTCTGATGAAGCCATTTTCAATATTATTAGAATGTATACAAAAGAAGCTGGCGTTCGAAATCTTGAAAGAGAAATTGGAAACATTTGCAGAAAAATCGCAACATTAATTACAGAAGAAAAGGAATATCCTACCAAAATCACCCCAAATGTCGTCAGAGATTTATTAGGAAAACCTAAGTATTTCGAAACTGAGGAAATCATTCGTCGTACATCTCACCCAGGTGTCGCCATTGGATTAGCATGGACACCATTTGGTGGAGATATTCTTTTCATAGAAGCGACGAAGATGAAAGGGAATAAATCGTTTACCATAACGGGTTCAATTGGCAAAGTTATGCAAGAATCTGCCCAAATTGCGCTTTCACTAGTTAGAAGCAAGGCAGAATACCTACAAATCGATCCGGAAATATTCACAAATACTGAAATACATTTACATGTTCCAGCTGGAGCACAACCAAAAGATGGTCCATCTGCTGGCATAACTATGTATTCTTCCATTGTCTCATTATTTACAGATAAAATTATTAAGCCAGATTTGGCCATGACAGGAGAAATTTCCTTAAAAGGACAAATTTTACCCGTAGGCGGAATTAAGGAGAAAGTAATTGCAGCTCATCGATCTGGTATTAAAACTATTATTTTACCGAAATTGAACGAAATCGATTTTGAAGATATCCCTGATGAGGTGAAAAATTCTATAAATTTCATCTTTGTAGATTCTATTGATGATATCCTCGACAAAATTTTCATAAATAAACCTAAGAGAACCTCAATAAAAAAATAAGAACCATGGAGCATCTTTGAATAAAAAAATTAATCCTATAAAAAACCATTGGTACAACATCGACTTTCATCTCCACACACCAGCATCTTTGGATTTCCAACAACGGGAAACGACCATGCTGGATATTCTCAAAAAAGCTGAAGAGAAAAACCTGGATGTGATTGCCATCACCGACCATAACACAATTTCAGGCTTCAAACAGATGGAAGAAGAGATAAACAACCTGGAGACATTGCAAAAACTGGATCGAATTCTTCCTAATGAAAAATCAAAACTTGAAGAATACCATCGACTTAGAAACAAAATACTTGTACTTCCTGGATTCGAATTTACTGCAACGTTTGGTTTTCACATTTTAGCAATCTTTCCACCAAATAAACCTATTCGGGAGATTGAACACTTGTTACTCACATTAAAAATCCCTCCCGATGTTTTGGATGATGGTGCTCAGAATGTTGGTGCAACCACTGACGTGATCTCCGCTTATCAACAAATCAATGAATCTGGTGGATTAGTAATTGCTGCCCATGCGAATTCATCGAATGGTGTAGCTATGCGCGGATTTAATTTTGGTGGCCAGACAAAAATCGCATACACACAAGATTCCAACCTACACGCTCTTGAAGTTACGGATTTGGATATGCCAGGAAGACGTTCAACTGCTCATTTCTTCGATGGAACAAAACCCGAATATCCCCGAAGAATGCATTGTATACAAGGTTCCGATTCCCATCGCCTTATTACTGATCCAAATCGGAAAAAGAATTTTGGGGTTGGGGAACGAACAACAGAAATTCTTTTACCCGAAAAGACATTTGAAGCAATTTTAGCTGTATTCAAAAGCAACGATTTTTCAAAAACTCGCCAACATAAAGAATCCTCTGAACCAGTGTCAAATTTTATCGGAAATGCATTGGAGGAGGGGCAAAATATTATCCAGGATTTTCATGAAAGCATGACGATTCGGGGAGGAAAATTGTATGCCATCTTGTCTGACATATGTGCGTTCGTCAACACAAATGGAGGGTCATTATTTATCGGCATGAGTTCAGATAAAAAAGTTGATCCTGTTGGCATATCCGAACCCGAAAAAAATATAAAGATTCTTGAAAATGAAATTTCCAACCGTATCAGACCACCTATCCAATGTGACTTTGATGTCCATGAATATCAGAATAAGAAAATAATCCGGATATTAATCTCCAGAGGGGATGACCCACCATATTCCCTGGATGATTATAAAATCTATATCCGTGAAGAAAGTGAAACTAATCTGGCAGTACGAGATGAGATTGTAGGGCTGGTTCTAAGGGGTAAAAACAGGGCAATAAGCCAATTGCCAGAAATTCGTGAAGAAATACCCACAACAGAAAATCCCCCGGTTGAAACACCCCAGGAAGAAGATAATCTTATTGAGCCGAAAACCGGAATTGAACTTTTCCCTCCGGAGGAAAGGAAAGGAACGTTTTACTTCGCGATAAAAGATTTACGAAATGGAAATATTGTCACCAATGTGACCGAAAAATCAGCTCGTCGATTATGGCAATATGCGATCCGAAGTTATTTAAATAAAAAAGACAGCAACATCGGTAAATCGGTGATGTGGGTTGGAAATTTTGGATTGTTGCGAAAATATAAATCAAGAAATAATACAAATTATGATCTGGTTTATAAAGAAGGAGACAAACTCAGACTCTTCTATGGGGTAAATTCCAATGGACTTCATGGTCAGTGGAAGACAATTGTTGGAGAGCTTGATGATGAATAAAGATCAAATTTCAGTGGCCATCATCACAGTTTCCGATCGTTCCTTTGCAGGTACACGAGAGGATAAATCAGGTCCTGAAATTGAACACCTATTGCTAACTAACAATTACCAGGTTTTTGGATATAGAATTGTTCCGGACGAAATAGATAAAATCATTGCAGAATTAAATTATTGGATTAACCAATCTGTAAACATTATCTTTACTACTGGCGGTACTGGATTTGCTCCGAGAGATGTGACACCAGAAGCTACACAAATGGTCATTGAAAAACAAACACCTGGAATATCAGAGTTCTTAAGATATAAAAGTTTTCAAATCACTCCTCACGCCACTTTATCAAGAGGAACCGCCGGGATTTGCAAAAAAACACTAATAATAAACTTACCCGGCAGTCCCAAAGCTGCACTTGAATGTGTAAACTTTTTATTGCCTGTGTTACCACATGCAATTGAGTTGTTAATTGAGTCACCAGAATCCGAAAAGAATCATTAATTGAAAAAGGTTGCCAGATAAAGTGATCAGAAAAGAAACAACCAATTCCATAGGGGATCTTAGAACTAATGTAATTTTAGCTTAAGGTGCAAAGGCAGCTTTATGTCAATGAATGCAATCTACAAATTATCAATTTTGTGATGGACCCCATAGAATTAGAAAGGGTCTTTAGTCCGGTACTCGTTGTGGGTAAAGAAGAGTAAGAGGGAGAAGAATCAATTTTTGACAATTGATTCCAGCGATAAGGCAATATCATCTCCAAAGCTTATGGATACATTTCGAATATTGAGATTTTGAGGTTTTTTCGAAAATTCTTTGTTATTTGAAATGAATGAGTTTTTATTTATTTGAATGATTATTGGTTTTAATTTCCTTCTGATTAATATTTCAATGCATAATTGAATCTCCATATCATCAGCAGCTGAAATTATTATTACCGTGCTTCCTCTTATGATTTGATTACCTAAAGATTCAATCACTTCATTTAGCGATATTTCTCCTCTTCCAGTCAGGAAGGCCATATTCTCGAATAACTTAATTTCTTGCCTAACGCCTTTTTCTGGGGTGATAACTGATAATTTCTCATCTACACAAGCCAATCCAACTGATTTCTCACTTTGCACAAAGTAAGAAATTAAGGAAGCAGCACAACTCACTGCATATTCAAAAGTACTCTTAGGTAATTTAAATGCTGATCTTTTTTTGATCTGCCAAAAAGAATCTGCAAAGGAAATATTGTCATTGTCAATTTCCTCAAAATTATTTTTTTTATTTCCATCTATAATCACCCAAATTTGGGATTGAGGGTCTTGATCAAACTCTTTAACCATAAATTTATTAATTTTTGCACTTGTTTTCCAATGAATTCTATTTAATGGGTCACCGGATTGATATTCTCTTACTCCTGAAGCAAATGATGTGGCTTCAAGACTTTTTTGTTTGATAGATCTTCCTCCCTGCAAAAACCCAACTGGTTCATGAAATTTTGAAATTTCGAATGTATTGGGTAACACGATCAGGTCATTTTCGCTTGGAATTATTTTTTCGGAAACAAACATCCCAAATGGATCACCAGACCTGATTTTCGTTGGTCCTAATTCAAACAGTCCACGTTTCGTCAAAATGGTTCTTGCAGAATAATATCTGTTTTTCATCCCCCCAATTGACCCTAAAACTTTAGAACCAGCTTTTCCAGGCAGATCGCTTAGATCATCAATTTCAACCCATAATCTTGATAATCTGATTGGATTTATTATTTCAAAGCTTTCATCAAAAACATTTCCTACTTGTAAACGACGCAACCTTTGAGTTCGTCGGATGGATAATTTCCGAACGGATATCAACGTCCAAACCCAATTAACCAAAAGAAAAAGGACTGCGACAGTAGTCAACCTCCAGAACACATCTTTTGTATGCGGGAAGGGAGAATAAACAGATGAATACCAGGTGAGAAATACGGAAATACCAATGACCCCTACAGTGAGCCAAAAAGGTTTTTTAACTGACATGTCGAATTAACTACCTCGAAAATCTCCACCAGGAACATGAACCTGAAGAAGTACCTCTCCAATAAT
>CAYSFA010000047.1:0-9421 GCA_964430025.1 uncultured Anaerolineaceae bacterium
GGTTACCGATCGGTATCGAATTGAGACCCCAGAAGGCGCTGAACCTAAGGATGTTGCCAAAACGGTGGATCAAATTTGCCAATATTTTCAATATAAAGGACCAGTCGGGGTCGGATTTCCATCTATTGTGCAGCATGGAGTCATATTATCTGCAGCGAATGTTTCCAAGTATTGGATAGGGGAGAATATCAATGTGCTCTTATCAAAGGAAACAGGTAATCCTGTTTATTCATTGAATGATGCAGATGCTGCTGGTATGGCAGAAATGACTCATGGAATTGGGAAAGAATATCAAAAAGGGGTTGTTATTCTGTTAACGATAGGCACAGGTATTGGTTCTGCGATTTTTTCAGAAGGTGTTCTGGTTCCTAATTCTGAATTTGGACATTTGAAAATCCGTGGTAAGGATGCGGAACATAGGGCATCGGACGCGATACGCCAATCTGAGGAATTATCATGGAAGAAATGGTCGAAACGATTTGATGAATACCTGCTAACCCTGGAAGGTTTGTTTTCTCCGGATTTATTCATTTTGGGCGGTGGGATAAGTAAAAAATTTGAAAAATATGCAGGTTATTTCACAATAAAAACAAGAATAATGCCAGCGATTTTACTCAATCAAGCTGGCATTATCGGTGCTGCGATGTACGCGAATGCTATGATGGAACGATCAGGATAAGATTCCTCCATCTGTAAATTTTCTCAAATCATTAAAAACATGATTAATATCCGATTCCTTGAGAGGTTGATTTGTCACTTTATTAATCAGCAGATGTTGATTAACTTTTTCTAAAGCTAACTCGCGGATGGTGAGGTTTCTAGCCAAGGATTCTTTCACCAACTCAGCCCCTTTTTGGTAACCAATGAGGGGATTTAACGCAGTGACCAGAATTGAATTTTTTTCCAACCATCCTTCTGCTTTATCTACATTTGCTACTATTCCAACCACACACTTGGTTGTAAAAGCATTGATACTTCCAATCATAACTTGCATCATTTCAAATAAATTATGAGCAATGATTGGCATCATGACATTTAATTCAAGTTGGCCAGCTTGGCCAGCCAAGCTGACAGTAGTGTCATTTCCCATAACGTGGAACATAGCCATGTTCAGCATCTCGGCCAAAACCGGGTTTACTTTTCCAGGCATAATACTGGAACCAGGTTGAACTGGTGGTAATCGAATCTCATCCAGTCCGGTTGCAGGTCCTGAAGATAATAAACGGAAATCATTGGCGATGCGAGTAAGCGTGATTGCTAAGGTTCTTAATGACGCTGAAAAATCAACCATATCGGCCATGGATTGCATGGATTCAAATAAATCGTCAGAAGTGGTTAATTCCAATCCGGTTATGCGGGATAACTCATTTATCATTCGAGGATGATATTCTTCATGGGCATTCAACCCTGAACCAGTGGCAGTCCCACCAATTCCAAGGCGACGCAATCCCTGGCTGGATCTGCGAATTCTTTCCAAATCTCTCTCAACAGCTTTGGCATACGCTCCAAATTCCTGGCCTAATCGAACAGGTACAGCATCCTGTAAATGAGTCCTACCAGATTTAACGATGTGATCAAATTCTTTGGATTTATCTTTTAATGCAGAAACCAAGGCTTCAACCGCAGTTTCCAGCTCCTTTAATCGCCATATACAACCCAACCGGATGGCTGTGGGAATCGTGTCGTTGGTGGACTGTCCCATATTGACATGATCGTTAGGGTTTACCAGGTACTCTCCAAGATTTCCACCTAATAAAATCGTAGCGCGGTTAGCAATGACTTCATTGGTGTTCATATTATGGCTTGTTCCAGCACCGGCTTGGAATGGATCAACGACAAATTGATTATTCCATAATCCATTCATAACTTCTGATCCTGCATTAATGATTGCATCAGACAATTGGCCGGGTAATAATCCTAAGTCTTTATGAACCTTCGCTGCTGCAGTCTTGATGGCCGCCATTGACCAAATAAAGGCCGGATATGGTTTCATCCCCGAAACTGGGAAGTTATGCACTGCGCGTTGTGTCTGAACGCCATAATAGGCTTCTTTCGGCACTTCCAAAGGACCAAGGGAATCTTTCTCAATACGAAATTCATTCATTTTGATTGTTCCTTTTTTAACTAGTTGATAAAAAAGAGGAAGTCCAGACGGACTTCCTCCAAGACATCGTTCGTTTGCCGATTAACCAGCCGTGCTGTAACCAGGGCCATCGGTAAAATATTTGGCGTTAGCTTCAGTATCTGGAGTCAGGTCGACTTCTTCACCTGCTTCCAATGTTCGAGTACCTTCCAAATGTACTTCTTCACCGTCATGGTTTGTACCATCATAAACTTCGGTAAATCCTGGTGTTCCTACGGGCATGGATAATCTTTCACCACCTTTGGCTACATAAGGCGCAGGCACTTCATCTTCCGGGAAAATTGCTTCGAAAGGACATTCAGGAACACATGCACCACAATCAATGCATGTATCTGGATCAATATAATACCAAGGATATTGATCTTCCGGTTTACCTGGAACGATACATTCCACTGGACAAACTGTCGCGCAACCACCATCACGCAAGCATAAACTAGTTATTACATGGGTCATTTTTTCCTCCAAGCGTACTTTATATTTTTCACAGAAAGTTTTGGAATTTCCGAACTAAATATCCTAAAGATGATAAAATTTGGCAGTCTTTATTAATTTGATTTTACCCGGCATGATTGTTTTGTCAAGCAAAGTGAAACCTTAATCAATGGAAAAAGAGAAAATTTATCCTTTTATTAGTCTGCTAGGTGGAATATTAGCGGTTTCAACTGCAGCTATTTTGATCCGATTTGCGCAAGATCAAGCTCCCTCATTAGTTATTGCAAGTGTTCGCTTATTCGTCGCTACAATAGTGATCAGTCCCATAGCTTTTCTAAAATATAAATCGAAACTTTTTAATATAAAAAGAACAGAACTAATATTTTTAGTTTTGGCAGGGTTGTTTTTAGCAATTCATTTCGCAGTCTGGATTTTCTCTTTAGAATTGACAAGTATTGCAAGTTCAGTGGTTTTAGTCACGACAACACCATTATGGGTAGCACTATTTTCTCCAATCTTTTTAAAAGAAAAAAATAACTCCTCGATTTGGTTCGGGTTGTTCCTTGCAATCATAGGAAGTAGTTTGGTTGCTTTGAGTAATCAATGTGAACTTTCTTTACCTTCATTGATTACATGTAAAGAACTTCAGGTCAATTTTAATATTAAGATGCTACTCGGAAATTTTTTAGCTTTATTTGGTGCCTGGATGGCAGCAGGTTATTTGATGGCAGGGAGAAAGGTGCGAACAAACGTTCCCCTGATAGTTTACATTTTTTATGTTTATCTATTTGCAACCATCTTCCTATTGGTATTTACTGGTTTTTCTGGCCAAAAATTTACCGGGTATTCAAACGATACCTATGTTTATTTGATCCTGTTGGGGTTAATTCCACAATTATTAGGTCATACGATTTTCAATTGGGCTCTTGGTCACTTGCCTGCTGTATTTGTTTCTATAGCCCTCATAGGAGAACCCATCGGTACAATAATCCTGGCTTTCCTTTTCCTAAAGGAATCCCCCAAAAATATGGAGTATCTGGGAGGATTCTTAATTCTACTGGGAATATTTGTCGTTTCTTTTATCAATTCTCAAAAGACAAAAGAATAATTTATCGACTGTACAGGAAATTTAATTCCCGAATTTTTGTTGATAATTCTGAAGTTACTTGTCCTGGTGTGACCCTCCAACTCCAATTGCCACTAGGTTTACCTGGAAAATTCATTCTGGCTTCTGGTCCTAAACTCAAAAAGTCTTGTAATGGAGCAATAGACATTCTTGCGACAGAAGACCAGACTGCCCTGATTAAGTCCCATGAAACATTATCCCCAGATCTGGCAAAATACCTTCGATAAAAATCTTTTTCTTTTTCAGGTGCGCGTAGATACCATCCTGAAGCAGTATCATTATCGTGTGTACCAGAATATGCTACACAATTTTTTGGGTAATTGTGGGGTAGAAATGGATCATCCGGATCGCCGGTGAAAGCAAATTGACAAATTTTCATCCCTGGTAAACCAAATTGATCTCTCAGGTCATAGACGTCCTTCGATATCTCCCCAAGATCTTCTGCAATGATTGGCAGAATACCTAATTCTTTCTGCATTACATCAAAAAAGTGAGCTCCTGGGCCGGGAAGCCACCTGCCGATTTCTGCAGTTTCATTTCCAGCCGGGACTTCCCAATAATTTACAAAACCTCGAAAATGGTCAAGGCGGATATAATCGAACAACTTTAAAGTAGCTTTTATCCTTTTCTGCCACCAGGAATAATTATTTTCTTTGTGAACATTCCAGCGATAGAGTGGGTTTCCCCAGAGTTGACCGGTAGCAGAAAAGTAATCCGGCGGGACACCTGCAACAACAGTAGGTTTCAAATCTTTGTCGAAATAGAAAAGTTCAGGGTTCGCCCATGCATCTGATGAATCAAATGAAATGAATATTGGTATGTCTCCAATAATTTTTATTCCATGGTCGTTGGCATATTCTTTCAACGCAGTCCATTGTTTGAAAAATAAAAATTGACGGAACATGTGAGATTCTATCAGGTCATGATGATCTTCTTTGAATTGATTTAAGGTGTCCTGGTCTCTTTTGCGTAATTTTTCGTCCCAATTAATCCAACTGGCACCATTATTCATTTCTTTGATTGCCATGAATAGAGAGAAATCCAGTAACCATTCATTTTCATCTTGTATAAAACTCGAAAATTGAGTGGCAATTTCTGCAGGCATTTGTCTTTTGTAATTTTTGTAAGCGAGATCGACCAATCTCAGCTTCCAATTGATTACTGGACCATAGTCTACAAAACTGACGGGAAAATCAGGGCGTTGGGCGATATCTTCCAATGTCAACAATTCATCATCTACCAAAAGGAGGGGATTGATCAGGTAAGGATTTCCTGCAAATGCCGAGAAACATTGGTAAGGAGAGTCTCCATATCCGGTTGGTCCTAATGGTAATAATTGCCAGAGTTTGCAGCCTGATTGAACTAGAAAATCTACCCAGTTATATGCTTCCGGGCCGATATCTCCAATTCCATCTGGTCCGGGCAAACTGGTTGGATGAAGAAGAATTCCTGACATTCTTTCAAATCTCATAAGGCAATCTCCTGGTTTGTACAAATTCCCCAGATTTAATATAAGTCGAATTGTAGTCGTCTGGTATTACATCAGGGCCAATTATAGCACCTGGTTCGACGATAGAATCAGACGGTAGGATGGAATCTCTGCCAATCACAGTAATGTGAAGGTCTGAATTACTCTCACCTACTTTACAATTTTCTCCAACGTACACCCGTTTATCAAAAATACTATGCTCAATTATTGAATTTCGATCGATTACACAATCAGTAAAAAGGATAGATTTTGATATTTGAACTCCACTTTTTATCTGAACGCCTGGAGAAATTACACAATTTTTTACAACTGCTCCTGATTCAATGATACAACCATCAGAAACCATGCTATTTTCTATCAGCGCATCTTTCTTAATATAAGCCGGTGGTCTTTCTTCTGTACGAGTGTGGATGATCCAGGAAGGATGATAAATTTGAAATGATGAATTTTCATTCAATAAATCCATGTGGGATTGCCAATAGGCCTCTAATGTACCAACATCTACCCAATAACCCTCGTAAGGAAAGGCAAACACTTTCTTACCAGTTTTTATCATATGTGGAATGATATCTTTCCCAAAATCATGGTTAGATCCATTGCGAAAATGATCGTTCCACAACTCCTCGTTAAGAATTTCCTGTTTGAATAGATAAATTCCCATGTTGATGGTGTTTGCTGGGGGATTCTCTGGTTTCTCTAAAAAGTCAATGACCCGACAATTTTCGTCATAGTGCATAATCCCATAGCGAGAGGCTTCTTCAATTGGCACTTTGAATGTTCCAATGGTTAAATCAGCTTTTTTTTCAAGGTGAAAGTTTACCATGTCCTGGTAATTCATTTTGTATATGTGGTCTGCCGAAAGGATAAGGATATGATCTGGATTTCCACGTTTTATGAATGTGAAATTCTGTTGAACAGCATCCGCGGTACCGATGAACCAGCCCGATGCTAATGCCTTATAAGGAGTTAGTATTCGAATACCTCCGGAAATATCACGATTCAAATCCCAGGGAGCACCAGAACCGATGTGTTCTATCAACGATTGAGGACGGTACTGGGCAAGCACCATTACATCATTAATATTTGAATTCACACAATTGGACAATGGAAAATCGATAATTCTGTATTTGCCTGCAAAGAAAACGGCAGGTTTAGCTCTTTTTGAAGTTAACACCTTTAGTCTGGTGCCTTCACCACCTGCAAGAACTACAGCTCTAATCTTCATGGCTCTCCTTGAGTAATTCCGAATAGATTTTTGTGTATTCAAGAGCTGATTTTTCCCAGGAAAAATCAGTAGTCATTCCATTTCGTTGAATGTCCATCCATTTTTGTTTGATCGAATAATCATTTAGAGCCCTCGTCAATGCGGCAGCCATACTTTCAGGATTTGGATCGTTAAAAAGATAACCATTTTTCAAACCTGGTTTTTCATCTTCAAAAATTGTGTCTTTCAATCCACCGGTGGATCGTGCTAAAGGAACACAACCGTACCGCATCGCAATCATCTGAGTTAATCCACAAGGTTCATATCTGGATGGTATGAGAATTACATCCCCTCCAGCGTACATTCTTTTGGAGAGATTTACATCAAAACGGATTACTGCTCGAACTTTTTCAGGAAATTCAACTTCCAGACTGCGACAATTGGTTTCGATGACAGGATCACCTGTGCCCAACAAGATTGCTTGCCAAGGTTGATTTGATATATTTTGTAATGATTTTAGTGCGATATCCACTCCTTTTTGCTGGTCCATTCTCGTAACCATAATAAAAAGGGGAATATTCTCATTTTTTTCAAGATCAAACTCTGTTTGTAAAGCAAGTTTATTTTTTATCCGACTTTCGATATTCTCAACATCGAAAGGAAAATGAATGGTTGGATCATTTTTAGGATCCCATTTTGAATGATCGAGTCCATTTAGGATACCTGAAAGATTTTCTTTCCGAATGTTTAGGAAATCCTGAAGGCCGCATCCGTAATCCGGTGTGAGGATTTCTTTTGCATAGGTGGGTGAGACCGTTAACAGGTAATCAGCAGCATAAATTCCTATGGGTAATGGAATATTCCGTGCCCATTCTGGTAAAAATTCACATGGGCAGTTTGGCAAACCAAACTGGTTAAAAATTTCTTCAGCATTTGTTCCCATATAAGGCAAGTTGTGCATGGAAAAAACAGATTTTGAATTTTTGAAGAAAGAATCAGTATTACGTCTAAGTTTTAGGTCATAAGTGCTTATTGCGGTATGCCAATCATTTGCATGTAAAATATCAATTTTCCAATTGATTTTTTTGACAAAATCAAGGGCAGCGACAGAGAAAAAAATGAATTTTTGAGCATCATATTCGGGATTTGGGGAATAAACATTCTTATCAGTGAGGATAGAGGCACCTTCAATAAGGTAAACTGTCACACCATCGATGGCGGTCTGGAAAACTCTTGCTGGAATGTCTCCTCTTTGATGGTGCACTGAAAACGAAGAGATTAATTGTAAATTCTCCAATTTTTGATTAATCATTGAATGAAATGGAATGGCTAAGCGTACATCGAGTTGATAGCCATTCGTTTGAATTTGGGTTAATTCATTTAATGCTACTGGTAATGACCCAGCGACATCACCTAAACCGCCAATTTTTATAAAAGGAGCAGCTTCAGAAGCTAAAAAAAGAACATTTAATTTCCTGTTATCAGTATTCATTCCACTCCTTTGAAACATACTAAAGTAAATCGATGTAATCTTTTGTGATCGCTGGTTTTGATTGGAGTCCTAGCTTGTTAATCAATTCCAATACCAGTTGTGTCTTAAGTTCAGCATCCTTACGACTCCAGGTTCGACTTTTGATTTCCAAAAAAGTGCCCAGGTCAGGAACAATAAAGTTATCAACATTTATGAACAACTCAGTATTCTTGTAACTTACCAAAAACCTTTTGCGATCTTTTTCAATTTCCAATGTCGAGATTGGGCTAAAGTATTCTTTATAAAATCTTAAGCTTTGGGTTGCTGGTGCAAAAAATCTCGAACGTGATAACAAAACTTCTTGTGGTGCGCCTTTATCAATGTTTTCTCCAAGAAGTGTTAACCTTTGCCTCAAATTGATTACTTCATTTTTCTCTGAAATAAAATGATCTTCTCTATAACGCAATTTTCCTTGTTCTGGATCTTCAAAATAGAAATAGGCATCATACTCACGATAATGTCGTTTTCGAATAATGGACAAATCGCTAGTTTCAATTTGTTGAATAATTGCATCTGCATCATCAATCTTAACCTTAATCTGGACTTCAAAACTTTCTTCCTCCATTGTTCCACCAATCGCAACAAGTTTTGAAAGGATTGATGATTCTCGTTGGAAGAGGAAAGTATCGATTTTTTGGGCGTACTCCTGGCCTTTAATCATCAACTCTTTTTCATCAAGTGTAAGTAAGGAATGATCACGCATTAACCATTTTCCATTGACCATCACATCAGAAACGTCGTTTGATTTGGCTGCGTAAACGACCTGGCTGTATAAACTGTCCGGAAGGTGCCTGAAATTTGGAGAATTATGGATCTTTGAAATATCAATCAAAATTAGATCAGCTCGTTTTCCTGGTTCCAAAGATCCGGTAATATTCTCGATGTGAATCGCTTTCGCTCCGATGCGCGTAGCCATAGCGACGGTTGTTTTTGCGGGAAGGGCTGTTGGATCTCCTGATGAACCCTTCGCGAGGAATGTGGTTAATCGGATTTCTTCAAACATGTCAAGATCATTATTCGATGCAGGGCCATCTGTGCCAATTCCTACATTAATCCCTGCATCCATCATTTGTTTTACAGGGGAGAAACCGGATGCTAGTTTTAAGTTAGATGATGGATTATGTGCGACCCCTGCATTTCTATTTTTCAATAATCTAATTTCACCAGGATCGATATGGACACAATGGGCTGCGATTACTTTCGCGTCGAATAGGTCAAGCTTATCCATGTAGGGGATAACCGGCATCCCTTGTTCCGCTATTACATTTTCTACCTCGGATTGTGTTTCTGCTAAATGTATATGAAGGGGGATATCATATTCAAGTGCAATATCTTTTGATCTTTTAATAATCTCTGGTGTACATGTATAAGGGGCATGTGGGGCAATAGAAGGGACAATGAGGGGATGATCTTTCCATTTTTCAATAAATTTTTTGGAGTAGGCAAGAGATTCATCAAAGGAGAGTGCATCGGGGGTTGGAAATTTTAAGATACTT
>CAYSFA010000047.1:9431-19186 GCA_964430025.1 uncultured Anaerolineaceae bacterium
ACAAACTGCCCGCATCCCCACTTCTGCAGTGGCTTCTGCAACATCATCCTCAAAATAATACATATCAGCAAAAGATGTGATCCCTGACCTGATCATTTCAGCACAGGCTAGTTTTGTCCCCAGTTGAACAAACTCAGGTGTTACATATTCGCGTTCCACTGGCATCATATAGCCTAATAACCATACATCCAGACGTAAATCATCCGCTAAGCCACGTAGAAGTGTCATCGGAACATGGGTATGAGCATTAATCATCCCCGGCATCAAAATTTTTCTACCTGCGTCTAAAATTTCCAATGAGGTATAGACAGAAAGGATATCTGACTCTTTTCCAACAGCAATGATGCAATCGTCTTGAATAGCAATCGCACCAGGATTAAAAATTGAAAACGACTCATCAACAGTTAGGATACTTGCATTTTTGATAATTAAAGTAACCTCTTGCATTAGTCCTCCATTAATAATTAGGAAAGCTCCAGCCGAAGAAAATTCAACAGGGAATTTTTTGCCCAGGTATTGGCAAATTTTTGATGTCCTCCGAATGTAGAAAAACAAAATTTATCTTTATCTTTATGCATGAATCTTATCTCTAGTTTAGAGTTACCAAATTCAGCTACCTGTAGTTTGAAAATTAACAAAATATCTGGATTGATTTGATTGTACAGAGATTTATCGTCAGTTTCGAGTAATTCATCTATTCGTTGATCACTTTTCGATTCATTGCAGATGAGGAGTAAATTCGTTGGAAACAACCCTTGAAATGGCTCCTCAAACCCACTTTCAATTACTGAAATTTTTGTATTCGTGAGGGTTAATAAATCAAGAACGACTTGATCTAGTTTTTGATCATCATACCCAAAAATAGCTTCTCCCAAATGTGGTTGCAATTTGGATAAAATGTCATTGATCATCTCCTGGGCAATTTTCTTATTTTTTGCTTTTGCGGTTATTCGAATGTCAATATGTCCAGGATAGGCTGCAATTCCAACTGTAGGATTGGAAAATTTTTCAAACTCGGCGATTTTTTCATCGATGACACTTTCTCCTAATCCACTGGTATGAATGGTAAGCGTTTCGATAACATTCTTATCCGTGAAGTAATTATCAAGAATGGATTTAACTTTATCTTCCAGTAAAAATTCCAATTCCCCGGGCACACCTGGAAGAGAGATTAGTAGTCCATTTGCTGTTTTAAAACAAAAAGAGGGGGCTGTTCCCACTTTATTTTCAATCGGAATTGCACCTTTGGGTATGAAAGCTTGTTTTCTGTTATTTTCTGTAGGTGTTCTTCCGTATTTTTTGAATCTCTCTGTTACTTGATCCCACAACTCCGGTAAATATACCAAATCCACACCTAAAGCATTCGCGATAGCTCCGCGGGTGGGATCATCGACAGTTGGTCCGAGTCCCCCTGAAGTTATTACAATATTGGAGCGCTGAATCGCTTCCTGAACCATCGAAGTAATTCTATTTTCATTATCACCAATTATGGTGGATCGATAAAAATCGATCCCTTCTTTCCGGAAAAATTGTGCGATTGTTCTGGTATTAATATCCTGGATTTCCCCTAAAAGAAGTTCAGTACCTATGATGATGATTTCTGCGGTAGGCAAATTCCCTCCAAAAATTACTTTAATTTTCTTTATTCAAGTTTAGCATGATTTCATGAATGATAATGAGAACATGATACAATTTTTTAATGGATAATATGGACCGAACCCAATTAGCTCGTTGGGGAGAAAACATTGCCAAAGAGTATTTGTTGGCACAGGGAATTGTCATTCTTCAGATGAATTTTCGTTCAAAACTAGGAGAGATAGACATTGTTGGAAAAGAAAAAGAGGATTTGGTATTTTTTGAAGTGAAAACCCGTTCTTCAAAAAACTACGGGTATCCGGAAGAAGCCGTCAATCAAAAGAAAATAAAGAAAATCGAAGTTGTCGCAAATGATTTTCAGGATTTCAACAAAATAACAGATGCTAATTGGCGGATTGATACAATTGCCATCATCAGGAATCCATATAATGGAAAATATGAAATTGAGTGGTTCAAAGATGTTGGATCCTGAACTCCTAAAACCAGTTGTGTTTTTGATCGGCCCTACGGCAAGTGGCAAAACTTCCTTGTCACTGGAATTAGCTGAACACCTGAAAACAGAAATAATTTCTGCGGATTCGCGATATTTTTATCGCCGTATGGATGTTGGTACGGCGAAACCATCATTGTTTGAAAGAAAAAGAATTTTTCATCACATGATTGATGTCGCTGATCCGAATGATACGATCAGTGTGGCTGCTTTTAAGGAACAAGTTGAGAAAATTATTGCATCTCTCCAAGAGCAAGGAAAAATTCCCATTGTGGTTGGAGGAACTGGCCAGTACATTCATTCAATCATTCATAATTGGTCTATGCCTCAAATAGAACCAGATCAAAAGATGAGGTTGTTTCTGGAGGAATACTCATTAAAAAATGGTAAAGAAAAACTTTACGAATACCTCGAAAAATTAGATCCTGAAGCTGCAAGCATCATTGACTATCGAAATGTAAGACGAACAATCAGAGCTATTGAAGTAATTTTAAAAACGGGAAGGAAATTCTCTGATTTACGTAAAGCATCGAACTCAAAATATTCACATAAAATTATTGGTATTCAATGGGAACGGGAAGAATTGTATAAGAGGATCGATACCCGTATCGATGACATGATGGCAAATGGGTTTATTGAAGAAGTAAAAAAATTACAGAATATGGGATATTCGAGTAAAACTCCTGCGATGTCTGCGATTGGTTATCGAGAAATTATGGAGTATTTGCATGGGCAATGTACACTCGCGGAAGCAATAACCCTGATGAAAAGAAACACACGCACGTTTGTTCGTAGGCAAGCTAATTGGTTTAAGGAAAACGATCCCTCCATTACCTGGTTTGAAGGAAAGAGTCTAAACATCAATGAAATAATTGATTTCATCAAATCCGAGCATGGGTGGAAAAGATAGGATAAAAAATGCACTGGAATTCCAGTGCATTTTTGATTCGATCCTTAGGAAGCTTGTAATTCAGGCACTCCACTTTTCTTTGGGTAAGGTACCGGGAAAATCAGTTCGAACTCTTCCCTGGAGAGTGTCTCCACTTCAAGTAGTTTTTTGGCGACAGCGTCTAACATTTCACGGTAATCAGTCAATATTTTCTTTGCTTGAACATAAGCATCATTGACAATATTTCTTACTTCCTGGTCAATTTTTTCTGCTACTGTTTCAGAATAATCTCTTTGTTCAGATATTTCACGACCAAGGAAAATCAGTTCTTCCTTTTGACCATACACCATGGGACCAAGTTTATCACTCATACCTAATCTCATCACCATAGTTCTGGCCAATTTGCTAACCCGTTCAATATCGTTGGAAGCTCCGGAAGTGATATCATCGAAGACTAGTTCTTCAGCTGCTCGTCCACCTAAGAGACCGACCATATCAGCAAACATTTTCTTCTTTGCCATCAATAATCGATCTTCCTGGGGAAGAGCAAGTGTATAGCCAGCTGCCATTCCACGGGAAATAATTGAGACTTTTTGGACTGGATCACCATGCGGTAAGGCATGCATTACGACAGCATGACCAGCTTCATGGTAGGCAACGATTCTTTTTTCTTCTTCGCTAATCAAGCGGCTCTTGCGTTCTGGTCCTGCGATTACACGTTCTATGGATTCTTCGAACTCACTTTGTCCGATAAGCGTTTTATTACGCCGTGCAGCCAGGATTGCAGCTTCATTGACCAGGTTTTCAAGATCAGCTCCAACAAATCCAGGAGTTGAACGAGCTACCACACTTAGATCAATATTATTATCCAAAGGTTTTCCACGAACATGAACTTTTAGGATTGCTTCTCGTCCACGGACATCGGGTCTGTCTAATACAACGCGGCGGTCGAAGCGACCAGGACGTAATAGAGCTGGATCGAGAATATCAGGGCGGTTTGTGGCTGCCATAATAATGATGTTTGTATCTGTGTCGAAACCATCCATTTCAACAAGCATTTGGTTCAAAGTTTGTTCCCGTTCATCGTGAGAACCACCCAAACCGGCACCACGCTGACGACCGACTGCATCAATTTCGTCAACAAAGACAATACATGGTGAATGACGTTTTGCCTGATCGAATAGATCTCTAACACGACTGGCACCCACACCTACAAACATCTCAACAAATTCAGAACCAGAGATTGAGAAGAAAGGTACTCCAGCTTCTCCGGAAACAGCTTTTGCTAATAGAGTCTTACCAGTGCCGGGAGGTCCAACCAGTAATACGCCTTTTGGAATTCTTGCTCCTAAAGCAATAAATTTTTGAGGTTCTCTTAAGAATTCAACAACTTCTTTCAATTCCTCTTTTGCTTCTTCGACACCGGCTACATCCACGAAGGTAACTGTTGGATGATCGCCTGTGAACATACGGGCTTTTGATTTTCCAAAGGACATGGCTGCATTGTTGCTTCCTTGTGCCTGTCTGAAGATAAAGAAGAATGCACCACCTATTAACAAGAAAGGAAGAATATAACCTAAAGCTGTTAATACACCTAACCATGGGCTTGGTGCTTTGATAATAATTCTGATATTTTCAGGATTGAGATCTTCCTGGGTAACTCCTAAATCTAACAATTGTTCAACCAATGTGGCTGCTGTTTCTTTATTTGAGATACCTTCACGTGCATCTGCTAAATATTTAACTCGAAGGCGATTTTCACTCTCTTCAATTTCTGATATTTGACCTGCTTTGATGTCAGCAGCAATCTGGTTGATTGTTAATGTTTCGGCACTACTTCGCTGGCTGAAACTATAAAATGCCATCACAATTATGGCAATAAAGAGCAGCAAGTAGATAATATACGATTGATTTCTTGAATTCACGCATGCCTCCCAGCAAGGAAAGTCTTTTTTGTAAAAAGATTATACCAATCTCGTACGGTTAAGGCTAATTTTTGACAATGTTTTTCAATACATCTAATGAATTTCTAATAATAAAATTAGAAAAAAATCATTAAATTGAGAATCATTTCCCCATATATTCGATTAATGGAAAATATTAGGTATTTTTTACGATTTTTAAGGTATTAAATAGTTGAGAAAGATGAATTCGGTCATGTTGGGTAGTAAATTTCAATAATTCGGATACTTTGGTTGGACCAAAAATCGCATGGTTAATGGTTTTACTCCATTGATCATCCTTTAAATCAATAATTATCTCAATAAGGGTTTTTCGATTTTTTATGAATTTATTAATCGATTCAATTGGATCGTTTTTAATGTAATTTCTTTCTTCTGCCCATTGATCAGTTAACGCTGCCTCGATAAATGGGTTATTCTGATTTTGAATTAACATTAATCTTGGGATGTTTACTTCACCATCTACGTCAGCCAGGTGCGAAATAATTTCAACAAGAGACCATTCATGGGGAGCTGGTCGAGTTGAATAATACTCAGCACTCAATCCTTCTCGACGAAATGAATCAATATTTGCAGCTGTTGCTCGTAAACTTGCCAATATTGAATTTTTAGAATTCGATAATTCGTAAGTTTTGAGACTCTCGACATTTTTGATCCAGTCCAGAACTTGATTCATTTGACCGAAAGAACTCAAATGGTGGTTCCCAAAAGTTGTTACTATTGGTGGTGTGCCAATAAAAAAGGTTGGGATGCCAATTTGTTCCGCTGGGGCTATATCCATCTCCCATTCATTTCCAACCATCACGATTGGTTCATCTGGCCAACCGATTTTTCCTAATATTTCCAAGATGAATTCCGATCTTGGTTTAGTAAAATGTAGCTCTTCATAATTGGTTATGTATGAAAAACCTGAAAGAGGTACTCCCAAATTCGCCCACTCGATGCGATGATCAATTGCTCTCTTAGGAAAGAGGGGATTTGTTGCGATCACTATTTTGTGCCCTGCACGTAATAAGGTTTTTACTGTATCAGCAGCGGTATCGATTTCTTTAGTTACGGACTTTAAATCTGGAAACACATTCTCATAAAAATGGTTTATTTTTTGCTTTGTCGACTGTTTCTCCACTCCAAGATTTGGGTAAAAATAATTATCAAAACACTCTTCCAAAGTGATTTCCGGGTCCAGATTGTTCACCATCATATCTGTGCCGGCCAGAATCAATTTTGGCAAATTGGATGGTGGAGTAAATTCAAATAAGCTTTTTCCTAATAAATGGAAATAAGCAGGTAAAAAATTCTCCATTGAGTTTTCAAGGAGGGTATCATCTAAATCAAATAAAATGATCAATTATTTCCCTCAATAAAGATATCTGGAAGGGGGTGACATTGTCCACAGCCTACATGTGGTTCTTTGACTATTGATTTACTCTTTTCACAAAATGCTTTTACATTCATCCGTTTAATAAAACCGAAATCTTTTTTTATTTCTCCGGTTAATCGCATATGCGAGCATGAATTCGCTTGCAGGATTCCCGGAACTGGACAAGTCTTACAGATTTTAGTTGTCCAGTTGTTTTTGGCTGTAGAATTTGTGAGTAAGCGACATTCTTCGAAATTTTTTCCGCGATAATAATCGCCAAAGAAAAAATGACATTCCTGACCGTAAGGGGTTCTCATATTTATTGAGTTACACGGGTTACATATTCGCCAGTTCTAGTATCAACCCGAATGATATCCCCAGTTGATATAAAGTAAGGAGTAAAAACTTTAGCTCCTGTTTCTACTTCAACCTTCTTTGTTTGCCCAGTGGCAGTATCCCCTTTAACAGCAATTTCGGCATAGGTTACTTCCAAATCCACTGTTATTGGTAATTCAATATCGATCGCTTTAGCATTATAAAAAGTGATTTTCACTTCCATATTTTCTTTCAAGAAATCAGTAGATTCACCAAGGACATCGTGAGGAAGAGGATACTGATCAAATGTTTCATTGTCCATGAAATAATAGAATTCACCATCATTGTAGAGATACTGTGCATTGTGGTACTCTAATCGAACATCCTGTACTTGTTGACCAGAATTGAATGTTTTTTCAATATTGGTCCCTGAAATCAAGTTCTTTGCTTTAACACGGATGGTTGCTGAGCCACGACCAGTTTTGTTGTGGCTGTAATCAATAACTTTGTAAAGATTTCCATCTAACTCAAAAGTTACGCCTTTGCGTAGTTCATTGACATCTATCATAAACACCTTCTTCAATAAAAATGTGGTTAGATTATAGTCCAGGAAAAAAAGGGTGACAAGGTTCAGTGATTTAAGAAATCATCTATCCCTTAAAAAAAATAAACAGGACTGGTTCCAGCCCTGTTTATTTGAAATTATTATGAATTTAGCCAAGTTTTGGTTCAATAATTCCATATCCACCATCACGACGGTGATACAGAATATTTATGCTTTCAGTGGCCATATTGTAGAAGACAAAGAAATCTTCGTGGCCAAGCATTTTCATTTGCTCAATTGCTTCCAATTCATCCATTGGCACAAGAGAGAACGTCTTCCTTCTGGTGATTTCTGGTACTTCTTCCCCTTCTTCCAGTTCTGGAAGTTCTGAAGCCAATTCCGAAAGCGGAGTCCCATCTCCACGACCTTTTTCGCGTTTACCTTTCAACCGAGCAATTTGTCGTTGCATTTTTTCAACTGAAGCGTCGATTGCGGCAAAAATATCATCAGCTCTTTCTTCAGTTCGTAAAATATAACCCTTACCCCGAATTGTAACTTGAGATATCTGACGATCGGAAGCACTTCTGGCAGATTTGATATACGAAAGATCCACTCTGGTTTCATCAATATCCTTGAGATATTTATATAGTTTTGTGATTTTTTTGTTCACATACTCTTCCAGTCTTTCTGTCATCTTTATATTCTTTGTAAAGATATCGACTTTGATTGCCATTTTGTTCCTCCTGAGTATAAAAATTTAAGCAGTAGTTGAGCCAAATTCAGAGTCACTGAAACCAAATTGTGTCTGCATCGCTAGTGCTACAGTAAAAGCAAATATATCCATTGCTCCGGCTGATTTCAATGCCTGTGCACAAGCTTCCAGAGTTGCACCTGTGGTTGTTACATCATCAATAAGCAGTATGTTCTTCCCATTTACTAGCTTATGATCTGCTTCAAATGCACCGGTTAAATTAAGTGAACGCTCCTCTCGATTAAGACCCACTTGAGAATTCGTGTCTCTTACTCGACGTAGCGACTGCTTACATAAAGGTTTTCTAATTTCCAAGGAAAATGGTAGTGCAAGAAAATATGACTGATTGAATCCACGTTGTTTATTTCGATTTTTATTTAATGGAACCGGTACTACCATATCAATATCCATTTTGTTTTTATTGTACAATTCCAGCAAGAAATTTGCTAGCAAATTTGACATCCCAATATCTCTTCTGTATTTAAATTTCTTTATTGCTGAAGAAATTGGTGGAGAATACAAAGCATATGAATAGATAGCATTCAACGTTGGAGTGGAATATGATTTTACAGTATTTGGGGAATCTGTTTTAGGTAGAATTTGGTAATTCTGATCAATTTTTTTAATTTGTTTGGAACAGTCGTTACAAAGCATTTCTCCGACTTCACCACAACCTACACACGTCGGTGGAAAAATAAAATCAATAATTTTCCAAATTGATTTATTAATTGGTATGCGAAAAGAAGGGTTTGAAACCCAATTATTCATGTACACCTTTAACTATTGGAACATGCCACCTAAGGCAGATTGCATGAGCCTGAGCGCGGCTGGGGTTAGAAGTACGATCATCAATGAAGGGAAAATGAGTAAGCCCATGGGAATTAACATTTTAATTGGGGCTTTATGTGCTTCTTCTTCTGCTAATTGCCTTCTACGAATTCGCATTTGGTCTGCTTGTATACGGAGTACTTTTGATAATGAAACACCTAATTGTTCGCTTTGAATCACCGCAGCTACAAAGCTGGTCATTTCTGGCAAGCCAATACGATTTGACATATCACGTAAAGCTTCCCGGCGAATCTTTCCCAATTGAATTTCCTGGATCACCCTTGCAAATGCCATTGATAGCTGGCTTTCCCATTTCTCACTGACTTTGTGCATAGCTGCATCAAATCCTAAACCAGCTTCCACGCAGATTGTTAGCAAATCTAAGGCATCTGGCATTGCTTTTCTAATTTCTTTTTGACGTCTGGAAATCCTGGAAGACAGGATCATATTCGGGAAGTTGAAACCGATAAAACCAAACAGGAGTGCCAGAAGCAACCTTCTTCCCCATGGCCAACCGGTGGATCCAATGGTTAGAACGAATAAAATAATACCGCCAAAGAATAACATTCCAAAGAATTGTCCTGCCAGGATAATGGTCGGATCTATTGAGGAGGATACACCAGCCAATTCTAATTTCTTCTCTATCGACTGTAATGCGTTTTGTGGGGTAAAGCGAGTGGCAAATTCACCTAATTTTCTGGCAATAGGATAAATTACACGTTCCTGAAATGGCAAACTCATTTCGAGGTTTCGCAATTCTAGCGGTTCCCCAGATTGACTTAGTTCATCCAATCTGTCAATTAAAATTCGGTTCTCATCATATTCTGGGCTGCGAAGGCCAATCACTGTCAAGATTATTGCTATGATAATTACTGCAACCAGAATGACTATAAAAATAACCATTTAAACCTCCAGGGTTTTGCTAAACCTCAATATCACCAAGCTTATTCATCGCAAAATAGCCTGCAATAATCATGAGGCCAGCAACTACCAAAGCGATAATGCCACAAATGCCACTTTC
>CAYSFA010000048.1:0-2627 GCA_964430025.1 uncultured Anaerolineaceae bacterium
CGCACGACTTTGGCTTTCAGTTTGCCATGCACCATAAAGATGATCTGACGCGCCTGGTTGAGGATCAATGGGGTCAGGCTCACCCGGTTGGCTGGTCGGTCTTCATATTGGGCGGTGACCGCGATCACAGCCTGTTGTTCCTCGAGCTGGTAGTGGTGTCCGGGGAATAATGAAGCAGTATGTCCATCAGTCCCCATCCCGAGCAGTACCCAATCAAAGCGTGGGAAGTGCTGACCTTCCTCAGCGAAGGAGTTTAAAACCTTTTCATATTTACCTGCAGCTTCCTCGAATGAGAGGTTGCCATCAATCTGGTGCACTTGATGGCGAGGGATCTGTAACGGGTCGAGCACCTTCCGTTTAAATTGCCCGTAATTGCTTTCTTCCTCTTCCGGAGGAACACTGCGTTCATCCACCCAGAAAAAGTGAATTTGCTGCCAGGGTACGGTAGAGCGATAGGCGGAACTGCCTAATAACTGAAATAACCCCAGGGGGGTAGTGCCGCCAGAAAGCGCCACCAGGGCGCGATCACGTTGTTGGACTGCCTGGTTACTTGCCAGAAGAAAATGTTTGGCGACCGCATCCTCCAGGGAGGTGCGGTCTGGGTAGATGCGGATATCTCTCGGATCATTCATGCTCTATTTTTACCCGATCTGCCCTGTTTTAAGCAATGTTAAGTAAACGCTTTGTCCAGGCTGGTACAAATAATGCAACCATACTTATGCGGATGGTTCTTGGTCTGCAATCATGGCTCAAAAGGATGACAGAATGGCTTTCTACTACCAACCTTCACGAAGTGGAATCATACACGATTCGGAAATTATTCAAAGAATTGACTCGCTCAATGCTGCCGCACGTGACATGATTGGTTTAGCCCCATTGGAAGGGTTAGATTACAGCAAACGGGCTTATCAATTGGCAACCACCAATGAATTTTCCCAACAACCTTACCAAAAAGGGGTAGCTGCATCGTTGTTTAATTTGGCAAGTTTCCATCTGGAGCAGGGAAACCCCACATTGGCATTATCCCAGGCAAAAGAGGCCTATCAGCTTTTCCTCGACCTCCATGAGAGTACCTCCCAGGCTTACACATTACGGTTGATTGGTGCGATTTATGTGACCTTGAATGAATACAATAAGGCAATGACCTCATTATTGAAAGCACTCGAAATTGCAAGAAATACAACAGATCAACGACTGATGGGGGAGATTTGTACTTTTATTGGAAAAACTTACCTGGTGAGTGGGGAAATTGAACCAGCCATTGATGAGCTAAAAAATGCGATCAACATTCTGCAAAGCCAGAATCACGATATTCCGTTATCCTTTGCCTATAATTTTCTTGCCTGTGCGTATAAAGCCATTAATGACCAGGAGGTCTTCCGGCAGTATTTACAACGCTCGATTGAGATTGCTGAGGATTTGGGGGTGATAGCGATGCGGTTGGATTATCTCTACCAGATGGGGCAGTTGGAATTGCGTGAAGGAAAGCTGGAAAAAGCCTGGGGATATTTTGACCAGGCAAAAGCGATTGCGCAGAAACATCATTATCAGAGTGATCAGATTTCCTGCGATATCTGGCTGAGTGAAGTTCAACATTATCGCTCGAACCTGGAGAAGGCTTTGCAGCTGTTGCTGGAAGCGAATGCGTGTTCCCAAACCTGCCATTATGAGGATGGTTTATTACGATCGGAACGAAAACTTGCATTGGTGTACGCAGAAATGGGCGATTACAAGAATGCTTTTGAACATTTTCAGGCTTTTTATCAGATTGAACAACGTATCAAACGAGAAAAAAATGATCTCAAATACATGACCCTCGAGACGATTATTCGCACCGAAGCCTTGCAAAAAGAAGCACGCATCATTCAAAATAAGAATGATCAGATCGAAAAGGAAATTGCCGAACGTAAATGGGTTGAAGAAGCATTACGCCAGAGTGAAGATAAATACCGCCGCACCCTGAACCTGGATGCAACCACATCCGTAAACACCTTGCGTTATTTTTACGATTTGGCAGAATTGGAAATTCAACGAGTGACACGCTATCCCCACCCACTTTCTTTGATGATCCTGGATGTTGAGAAATTTAATCAGGTAAACCAGCATTATGGGTTTGTAGCAGGTGATCAGATATTACAATGGGTAGCACGACGACTCAAGGATTTACTAAGGGTGGTGGATGTGATTGGTCGATATGGGGGGGATTCTTTCATCATGTTGTTACCTGAAACCAACCTTGCCAACGCAAAAATTGTCGCTAATCGGATTTGCCAGCATTTTGCCCAGTCAGATTTTGAAGTAGCCGGAGAGAAAATAAAACTCACCTTTCATATTGGGGTAGCTGAATATGAAAAGGAGCTTAAGTTGGATATCTTCATTCAACGGGCGGAAAACGCATTACACAAAGCCCAACATGATTTCTCTCAGTCCGTGGCATACTGGGAACCTTGAGAATGAAATAAGCCTAACTGCCTTTGACCATAACCAAAATGCCTGGTTTCGGGTAGAATGGGGGATGCAAGGATTGAAGGTGGCGAAATGAAACAGGAACCCATTGATGTATTAGAAACCCAGATTGAGATGGAATCTGATCTGGTTAAAAAAGTTGAGTTGATGAATCAATTAGC
>CAYSFA010000048.1:2637-13933 GCA_964430025.1 uncultured Anaerolineaceae bacterium
CTTTTCATATCTTCCCAAAGGAGGATTTTCGTCTTCTTCTGCAATACAGTAAAAACGTTCGATAAACGCTTTGATTCTGGAAGACAGCAATCTTTCCAAAGCGATCCGCCTCGTGGATGAGACTGTTATGCTTACAAGCAACCTGGATGAACAGGATGATTCGTCCGCGTCCGTGATCGCCAACACCTTGTTTACACGCGGGTTATTAAATCTGGAGACTACCAATTTTGAACTGGCGATTTCCAGTATTTATCAGGCCTTACCCATGATTACCCGCCTTGAAAATGATTTGTTATCGGGTCGAGCTTTTGAAGTGCTAGCAAAAGCGAACTTCGCGGTTGGAAATATGCCGGAGGGGTTCGAGTTTTCCTGGCAGGCTTTAGGATATTATGAAAAGTTAGAGGATCAGCGCTGGCAAGCCGGGCTATACAACCTGATTGGCAGGCAGTATCTGGAGATGGGGAAGGTAGAGTGGGCGGAGAAATATTTCAAACAGGCTTTCGATAACCTGGAAGGACTGCCGAAAAATAAAACCCATGCCGATATTCACCTCAACTGGTCCCTGCTGGATACAAAGTTGGAAGCTTTCTCACGGGCTCAGGCGCATGTTCAGGAAGCAGTGGTGATTTACCGAAGTTTTAACGCGATGGATAAGCTCACCAAAGCATTGGTGATTTTGGGGCGGGTTTATGAAGCCCAAAAGGATTATGATGGCGGGTTGAAGGTTCTTGATCAGGCCTTACAGATCGCCGAAGACCATGGGTTCCTGTATCGTAAAGTACGGGTCCTGCTGGCTATTGGTCAGGTTGCCCTGGAAAAACAGGATTATGAGCACGCGTATAAAAGCTTGCATGCCGCATTAGAACTTTCGGATACATTGAATATGAAGCGGGAGGGATACCGTATCCACCGTTCATTGGCGCGTGCTTACAAGCAAACCGGGAGTTATGATCGCTCGCTGGACCATTTTGAAAATTTCTACCTGCTGGAAAAACAAATTGAAAAAGACAATGATGTGCAGCGAGTGCGCAGCCTGGAGATCATGCATCAAATGGAGATGGTCAGAAAACCAGAGAAATTGTTCAGCGAGCAAAGTAAAAAATTACGCGAATTACTCGATCAATTGAAGACAAATCAAGAGACAGTATCTACAATGATGGTGAGTGACCCATTGACAGGGTTGTTAAACCGTAAACACTTCCTTACCATCCTCGAAAATGACCATTTAAATGTTGAGCATTATGGAAAAGTAGTATCCATGATCATGCTGGATGTCGATCAGTTCAAAAAGGTTAATCAGGAATTTGGCAACCTGCTTGCAGACCAGATCCTGGTGGATTTGGCAGGTATGATACGAGAAGGTTTCCGATCACGTGATCTCTTTTGGAGAATCAGTGGGGAAGAATTCGTGATTTTGCTTCTCAATACCGAAAGTAAACATGCTCAAAAGATGGCTGAACTCCTGCTTGAAAAGGTTCGCGACCACGATTTTGGCAAACAAAAGATAAAAATAACGGTTAGTATGGGGGTGGCCTGCACCCATGCGGATAATGAAAAACGGGTTGACCTGTTATTGGAACAGGCCAGTCAGGCATGGTCAACAGCAAAACAGGCAGGTGGCAATCAGGTGGTTACCATCAACCCCTCGAACATCCAAATGGTTAATTAAAACAGCCTGAACCAATCCGTACCGAAAATAATTGACCCGGCGATGATAATAAAAATAATTACAAAAATCACGCCGCATCCACAACCCGAACAACCCCGGCCAAACCCAAACCGGCTTTGCAACCAATCGAAAAGTTTATCCAGTAAAAAAAGCTTCAGGAGTCCGACCAGACAACCACTTCTTTCATTCATTAATTAATTACCCTTTCTTACAGACAAGTCCATCTGTAGATGATTATTATTAATTAATACGAAAGATACAAACACAAGTTGCAAAATACTTGATCTACTGGAAAATTGAATGTGGATTTTGATTTCAGGCTAAAATTAAACAAAAAATACTGGAGAAATATGAACACAAAACTACTATTTCCTGAGAACTTTATTTGGGGTGCTGCCACCTCTTCCTATCAAATTGAAGGAGCCTGGAATGAAGACGGCAAAGGCGAGTCAATCTGGGATCGTTTTTCGCATACACCAGGAAAAATATTGAACGATGATACGGGCGATATAGCAATTGACCATTATCATCGCTATCAGGAAGATGTAGCTTTGATGAAAGAGATGGGTTTACAGGCTTATCGTTTTTCGATCACCTGGCCGCGCATTCTTCCCAAAGGAAGAGGGGATATCAACCAAAAAGGAATCGATTTTTACTCCCGCCTGGTGGACGAACTGTTATCTGAAGGCATTACTCCTTTTGCAACTCTCTACCATTGGGACTTGCCCCAGGTGCTTTTTGAAGAAGGTGGCTGGACAGCTCGTAGTACCGCAGAGGCCTTTGTGGAGTATGCGGATGTAATTTCCCGGGTTCTGGGAGATCGTGTAAAGAACTGGATGACCCACAATGAGCCAGCTGTGGTTGCAAATTTGGGTTATCTGATCGGAGAGCATGCTCCAGGAATTAAAGATGATCTGGTTTCAACGGTCAAGTCCGCACATCACCTGTTACTATCACATGGTTGGTCAATCCCGGTCATTCGCCAGAACAGCCCAGGCTGCGAAGTGGGGATCGTGTTGAATATGGGACATACCCAGACAGCTTCTCCCAGTATCGCTGATCGGGAGGCCTTACTCGAACAGGATGCGATCTGGTCACGCATTTATTTGGAACCCTTGGGAGGCAGGGGATATCCAGCAGAATTAGATGAAGGGCTGAAAAAGCGCGGGTTGCCATCTGTAAATGAGATTATGCAAATCCAACCGGGGGATATGGAGAGTATTGCCGCACCAACAGATTTCATAGGAGTGAATTACTATACACGCCGGGTGGTCCGGAATTTGAATGTTCCTGAAGAAGAGAATTTGCCGCAAACGGTCTTTCATCCCGAGGACAATGGTGAAAATTATACAGCGATAGGGTGGGAGGTTTACCCGGAAGGATTGTTGCGGGTGTTAGGGCGATTACATTTCGAATATCAATACCCAAAAATTTATATCACAGAAAATGGTGCAAGCTATTCCGACGGGCCAGATGAGGATGGCAGGGTGCAGGATGTACGCCGGACACACTACCTACGCGAGCATTTCCGCACTGCTCATCAAGCCATTCAAATCGGGATTCCATTGGCTGGTTATTTTGTTTGGTCATTATTTGATAACTTTGAGTGGGCATTTGGATACGAACAACGGTTTGGAATTGTATGGGTCGATTTTGAAACACAACAGCGCATCATAAAAAATAGTGGACATTGGTATACAAAGGTGATTAAAGCCAACGGAGTCGATTGAAATCAGTGGGCAAAAGATTGTTATCAGTTTGAAATAATGTACAATCTAAAAATGGAGGTGGTATGGTTACCGAATCAGATGTTCTCCGTTTAGCACAATCTCATTTTCCTGAAAACACAATTTCATGGATCGAGGATTTAGGCACCTGGGTACGACACAACTTCCGCGTCCATTTTTCAGATAGAAGGGCGGTAGTTTATAAATTTAATATCAATACCGAATGGGTGGATGGAAGCGTTCACGAATATCGGGTGAGCGAAATTCTACAAAAGAATGGTCTACTAGTTCCTGCGGTGTTGGTCGTGGATGATTCTCTGCAGGAGATCGGCCATTCTTTCATAGCTGTCGAGCAGGGGGAGGGTGACCGCCTGGATCGATTAATGCATCTAAAACCGGATGAAGAGATCAAATCGATGTATCAGGCAATTGGTCGCTTTTACAGGCAATTACACAGCATCAAAGGTCCGAAATCCGGGGTATGGCTGGATAACCCGAACGTAACCTATGAAATTTCACCGACCGATTATCTCTTTGAAAATGAGATTATTGGAGGGAGCGGAGAAGCTTTGGTCCAGAAGGGCATCCTCAAAAAACTGGTTCACCAACGCATCATTGATATCTGGCGGGCCAATCTGGATTACCTCAAGCAACATCAGCCAGTCATGGTACATGGCAGTCCATTCCCCTGGACGATTTATCTGATTAAGACAGGTGCAAACTGGCAGGTTTCCAATATCACTGCCTTGGGGGACACTTTTTGGTGGGATCCAGCTTATGACCTGACCTTTTTATTAGACCCACCATTCACTTTTATGTTTGACGCGTGGCGGATTGGTTTTTTACAAGGCTATGGGATAAAACCTGAAGTGAGACGGTTAATGCTTTACCGCTTGCTGCAAACACTGTGTGCTTTGAACAATGTGTACATGCAGCCGAAAACAGATCAAAGTGAAACCTGGAAACAGGCAGCTTTGACTTCCCTTCCCGGACTCCTGAAAAGCCTGGAAACCACATTAAAATAACGAACAGATTACGGGGTGATTTTCGGTAAAGCCTGCTTAATTGGTGGGGTCTTGTTGCAGTTGCCGATTGACTGAGAACAAAAGCACAAAATTGATGATGAAAAGGAAAGCCATCACAAATACACCCATTTGACCTAATAAAACTGGCAGGTTTTGCATTTCATCCGCGATGGGTAAAATGGGTACAATCCCTGATAACAAAGCAAAGAAGTTCCATAAGCCATGGATTGTGACTGCCAGTAGATAGGTGAAGATAGCACGACCCCATTTTTGGTTATAAAAGGCACTGGCTAACCCCCAGCCCACCATGCCTGATAAGGAGACATGCAAGAGCCCGGTGCCGGTTCGCCCAAATAGCAATATCAACCACTCGGAATCGGCAGGGATACCCACCGCACCCAGACTTTCCAACATCGCGAAACAAGCACCGCCGATCAATCCCCCCACGAACCCCTGAGCAGGGGTTAATTTTTTGCCGGCCAGAAACCAGATCGCCATAGGTTTCAGCAATTCTTCAACAATCGGAACCAGTACCGCAATGACCAGAATGGATCCATTTAAAATAGCAGGTCTGCTGATTAAATCTGCCAGCAATTGTTCAGCTTCCAGCATTTCGATTGCCCCGGAGGATAACTGCTCGCTGTACCTCATGATCTGATTAAATAATTCTGGTTCACCCATCAACCATAAAGTTGCGAAGACCAGGATGACGACAAAAATGATTAACTCAACCGTCAAAACCAGCGGCATGGTGATGGAAAAGTTGAAAGCAATAGCGCCCCAGGCTCTTCGTTGATTGCCAATATGAAGGTTGCGAGCCCCAATCGAAAAGAAAAGCACGATTGGCACCAGCACCAGTGGCACAATGAACAAAGAGGTGATCAGGTTGAGCCCCTGAAAACGACTGGTGAGCATCACCAGGATGATTGAGAAAATCCACAACAGGACCAATGAACCAAGGATGATTTTCTTTGCAGCGGGTTTTATGGTGGGCATTGGTTTCCCCATCAGGCCTAATACAGCGCTGATAATTCCGGGAATAAAAGCAATTGCAATCAGAAGGGAGGTCCAACCGAGCACCAGCATAAGACCTGCTTCTGCTCCGGTTTCCGGGTCGACTGCCCCGCCAACCACACCAAAAAGCAACATTAAAACTGCCCCAATGAGACTACTTAAGAAACCCAGGCTGCTGATAACAGCCTGGGCAATTGCGTAAACTTTTGCACGTCCTTGTAAAACCATTTTTAAAAAATCTATTTCTCTTTAATGGTGATCGAAATGATTTTATCCAAAGTTTCGGCGGTAATTCCTTGTTGTGGATCAACCGCGTTCAAATTGGTGATGTTTTCCATCCCTTCCACCACTTTGCCAAACACGGTATAACCACCATCCAGGGCAGTTTGCGGGGCATAGGTGATGAAGAATTGGCTACCATTTTTATCTGCACCGGAATTGGCCACGCCTAAAACACCTTCGGAGTCGAATTTCAGGTCAGAAATTTCATTGGCATATTGATATCCAGGACCGCCCATACCCAAACCGGATGGGTCACCCACCTGCGCAACAAAACCAGGAATTACACGGTGGAAATCTACACCATTATAGAAGCCCTGGGTTGCCAGGAATACGAAACTGTTGACAGCTAAAGGAGCTTTTTCAGGATACAGATCTACGACCACATCGCCTTTGGAGGTGGTGATGGTTGCTTCATAAACTTTAGCAACATCAATGACCATGGGGGGGCATTCCGTGTAGCGGTTTTTGTCTAATTCAATGAGCTTAAGAATGCTGGTGAGGGTGTTGTAATCATAGGAGGCTGAAAATGGAATGCCATTAATGGTAATGAACACGGTGGGAGTACCGGTGATGCCAATATTCTCGGCGGCATCCATGTAAGCGGTGGCGATTTTTTCCTGTGTGGCAGCATTGCTATAATCGCTTTCGAATTGTTCCAGATCCAAATCCAGTTCTTCCGCTAACTCGAGGGCGTAAGGCAGGAAATCGTCTGCTGTTGCGATCTCGGTCGACCACTGTTGTTGATTTTCAAATATTACATCATGCATTTCGAAGAATTTACCCTGCAATCCTGCTGCTTCAGCAGCCTGATGGGCGGGCATCGCGATGGGGTGAATTCCCATGAGGGGCATGTGACGGAACACCATGTTCACCTTATCGGCATTGTCAGCCTGGAATTGGTTCAGTTGTGGAGCTGCGATGGAACAATAAGGGCATTGAAAATCGCTATAAACGATGATGGATGTTTCCGCGTCCATAGAGCCTAACACCCAGTCTGCTTCACTGACGGCTGGAACAGGTGGAATCTGATTCGCTGGAATTTCAGGGATCAGACTGGTTATGCTACATTCAGTGATTTCCCCATCCAGGTTCGGAACAAAGCCGCCATCAGGATTATTAACAACAATTTCTTGTTGGGGGTCGCCGGTGACATCTTTTGGCTGGCAAGCAGCCAATGCCATCGAAGCAATGATCATCAAAATAAATAGTGGTGCAAATTTTTTCATTAAGTGGTTCTCCTACCTTTTTATTTTTCTTTTATGGTTGCAAAGCATTCATGATTGTTCGTCGTAAAGCTTTCTGAACGTTTTCAATCGAGTCGGATGCGTTTATGATTCTCCATCGCGCAGGCTCGGCGGCTGCCAGGGTTAAGTATCCTTCCCGTACGCGTTTATGGAAAGCTAACGTATAAGCATCCAGGCGGTTCCACTCCCCACCGCTTTGTTTGCGACGTTCCAATCCAATCTCCACATCAAGGTCAAGCAATATGGTTAAATCCGGGTATAGTCCGCCTGTGGAAAAATCGAGGAGTTGTTTTAAGATTTCAAGATCAACTCCGTGTCCATATCCCTGGTATGCCATCGTAGAATCGGCATAGCGGTCACAAATCACGATCATATTTTTTTCCAGTAAGGGACGAATTAATTCCTCCACATGTTGGGAGCGGGAGGCGAGATAAAGAAGAATTTCGGTGCGGGGGTGCATCGCAGTGTTTTCTAAATCATGAAGAATCGTGCGAATCTGATCGCCAATCTCTGTGCCACCAGGTTCACGGGTGGTGTAGATGGAATAGCCTAGTTCACGCAGCCATTCTGCCAACGCAGGAATTTGCGAGCTTTTTCCACTACCTTCTGGACCTTCGAGAGTGATAAACATCCTGTTTCCTATTCCCGGAAAATTCGAACCCGCCGGTTTGGATCCTTCCCATACGAATGGGAAACCAATTGTGCCTGCCGTGCCATTTCATGTTGTAAATGCCGAATGGCAGAGGATGCAGGTGGCAGGTCAGCCCAACGCTGGCCGTTTAATACTGCCCGAATTCCGTCTTCTGTGGCTTGTGAGGCATACCGCCAATCATCGTTTTGGACAAAGTTGTTAGCATTGAGATTGTAGATCTCAATTAATGTTTTTTCCATTTGATTGATCGTATTGGATCGCAGGAAGTACAGCGGGGTTCCACGATCTTCGGCGTCAATTAAGACCTGTTGGCGGGAACGATAATAGGTTCTCAAGGTCATGATCAGGTCAGCTTCTTCTGGGCTGCGTACAATCAATGCAGGAACGGATAGGCGTTTGGCTGCCTGTTCCAGACGGTTTCGGGCAACCCCATACGGGAAGATTTTGACTGTTTTTAATCTACCAGTCTCCGGATCGTTTACCGGGCTGGCAGCAGGTTCTTGATAAGTAACCGGACTTCGTTGTGATACGGAACGGCCGTTTTCCTGGCTGCGTCGCATACCCTGTGCCATGGAACCACGCGTGGTAACCGAGGGAGCGGGTGTTTTTTCCACTTTGATCTCGTTATTTTCACCACGATAGCGTATTTCGGGAGGTTGAGGATAACCGCGCAACATCGAATCGACAGCTTCTGACACATCCGGATGAATAGCCATGCGGTTGCGGTCCTGAATTTCCACCAGCACATCAAAGGTGGGTGGAGAACGACGCTCGAGCACGGTCTTTTGGGTGCCACGGCGGCGAGCTTCTTCGTCAGAAAGGGTAACCGATTCAATTCCTCCGATCAGGTCGGATAATGTGGGGTTGAGGAGGAGGTTCTCCAGTGTGCGGCCGTGTGCGGTGGCGATAAGCTGCACGCCACGTTCCGCGATGGTACGAGCAGCCATAGCTTCCAGTTCGCGACCAATTTCATCGATCACGATCACTTCGGGATTATGGTTCTCCACTGCTTCGATCATCACTTCATGCTGCAGGGAAGGTTTGGCAACCTGCATGCGGCGAGCCATCCCGACAGCTGGGTGTGGCACATCGCCATCCCCACCAATTTCATTGGATGTATCGACAATTACCACGCGTTTTTTATCCGCCAGTATTCTGGCAGCTTCACGGAGCATGGTGGTTTTTCCGATTCCGGGTTTACCGAGCAGTAATACGCTTTTTTCGGATTCGATCAGATCCTGAATAATATCGATTGTGCCATAAATGGCGCGGCCTACACGGCAGGTTAACCCAACAATGTGGCCACGGCGGTTACGAATGCCCGAGATACGGTGTAAGGTGCGTTCCAGACCAGCACGGTTATCCGCATCAAAATCACCGATCCTTTCAACCACAAAGTCAATATCCTCATGGGTGATTTCTCGCTCGAGCAGAGCGACCTCATCCTGTACAAACCGGGCTTTGGGGGTGCGACCTAAATCCATCACAATTTCTATTAAATTGTCGCTATTGTCTGCTTGATATAATGCTTTAGCAATTTCCTGAGGAATAACCTCCATCAAAGCTTGCAGATCATCTGTTATTTTCTTTTGTGTCATTTTTTTATAACTTACTATCCTGTTTCTATCATCTCAGGGTCTCCCCTGGTATTATCTTCGTAATGGAAACCCTCTCTTATTTTGATGCGATTATATCATTAGAAGTTTCATTAATCAGGGTTGTATTGTGTACGATCGGGGATGAAGGTTCGGTGCCATGTGCTTCCAGTACTTTGCGTAGGGTTGAAGGAACACTGACTCGTTGTTTATTGATCAAGTGTTTCACCAGCATCACTTTCCGATTTCCAGGATGACCCCCAAGGGCTTCCGCTGCATTATTAAGCCAGGATTGGTAATCCCGGATTGCCAGATAAAGAGAACGACCATTGTTAACGGCGATCTGGTGAAATAAGCTGGCTAATAAAGCTTCGGTTTCGTGCAAACTTGGATGAACAATCGGGATGAGGAAGATGCCTTTAGGGCCACTCATGACTTCAACATACGCCAGTAATTCCCCATCCTGATAATGAACATAGCCGTGAGCAGGTCGTTTATCCAACGCTTCGGCTCCCTGTACCAACGGGGGAACCACAGCGTGATACAGCATGTTGAGATTGTGCTGGTCAATTTGTTGGAAAGCGCGCCATGAAAAATTTTTGTTATCGTTTCGTGGAGATTCTTTGAAACGCCATACCTGTTCACGAGCGAACACACTGAACCCAGAAAAACGCAGCATCTCGAATACCTGTTTCTCCTCGTCTATTTCAGCCAACAAACGTAATGCCCCTCGACCGCCACTTTCCCAACTAAGGTGGTCTAACAGTGCCAAAACCGCGCGATCCATCAACTCTGTTTCCGGAGCAAGGAAAACCAAATGGGCATTTTGATCACCCGGATTGAAATTAATCTGACCGATAAAGGGGGATAGTCCCTTGCCTGGTAAGGCGATGCCACTGTAGCTGCTGAACTCCATACGCAAATGACCCAACATAGCAGAGGAGCCAATTGGGTTGCCGTGGGTTAACCCCAGCACACTATCCGTGCATAGGATTTGGCTGCGGTAACGCCAAATGTGTCGTAAATCAAACCAGTTAAACGGTCTTACTTCGATGGGATCATCTCCAGAAAATAACGATGAAAGCGATTGTCATTGGTTAATTCGGGGTGAAAGACAGTGGCCAACCATTGGCCCTGCCGGGCGGCAACGATTTTATCATATCCCAATTGTGCCAGGATTTCAACGTCCTTTCCTACCGATTGAATGATAGGGGCACGGATGAAAACTGCAGGAAAGGTAAGCTTACTTCCATTTAAATTAGATAAAGCAGGAACATCTAATTCACCCTGAAAACTATCGACCTGGCGACCAAAGGCATTGCGCACGATTTGGATATCCATGAGGCCAAGCCGCGGGGGATGCTGGCCGTCATGCTTTGCCATTAAAATCGCTCCAGCACAGGTTCCCCATATAGGATGCGTGAGACCAAATTCCTGTAAATCTGCAAACAATCCAAATTCAATTGCCAGTTTGGCAATGGTGGTTGATTCCCCACCGGGCATGATCAAGGCATCCAATCCTACCAGATGCTGACTAAGGCGAACCTGGGAGGTTTCCACCCCCAGGTCAGCAAGCATTTTCTGATGCTCAATAAAAGCCCCTTGTAAGGCAAGTACACCAACACGCATTGTTCTTACCAACCTCGTCCAGCCATCAATTCGCTTTCCGGTAAGGAAGATATTTGACGTCCTACCATAGGCTCTCCCAGGTTGCGGCTGATTTCAGCCAGGATTTTGGGATCGTTGTAGTGCGTAACTGCTTTGACAATCGCTGTGGCGCGTTTGGCCGGATCGCCTGATTTGAAGATGCCAGAACCCACAAACACACCATCAACCCCTAACTGCATCATCAGGGCAGCGTCAGCCGGGCTGGCTACTCCACCAGCAGCAAAATTGACCACAGGTAGCTTGCCGGTGTCATGTACTTCTTTTACTAAATCATAAGGGGCACCAATGTTCTTGGCGTAGGTCATCAATTCTTCCACCGGCAGCACTTGTAAGTGGCGGATTTCTCCCAGTACGGTGCGCGCATGACGCACAGCCTCAACCACATCACCGGTACCGGCTTCACCTTTGGTACGGATCATG
>CAYSFA010000048.1:13977-18258 GCA_964430025.1 uncultured Anaerolineaceae bacterium
TCGACGCAAGGCTTCCCCCAGATTTCGGCAACCGCACACAAAAGGTACTTTGAAGTCGTGTTTGTAAATGTGGTGACTTTCATCAGCTGGTGTGAGTACCTCGGACTCGTCGATATAATCGACGCCAAGTGCTTCCAGAATTTGAGCTTCCACAAAGTGACCGATACGGCATTTCGCCATCACGGGGATACTGACAGAATCCATGATTTTAATGATTAGCTCCGGGTCGCTCATTCGGGCAACCCCTCCATCAGCTCGGATGTCAGCCGGGACGCGTTCCAAAGCCATAACTGCACAGGCTCCAGCATCTTCCGCAATACGAGCGTGTTCGGCTGTGACCACATCCATGATCACGCCACCTTTTAACATTTGAGCCAGCCCCTTCTTAACTGTAAACGAACTGTTTTCAACTACCATTTTGTCCTCCGAAATGGAATTCTTTCCATAGCGATTCTACCACGCGGGATGCTGGATTCAAGAAAAGGTCTACGCTTATTATTTAAATGTCGGATGGTCCTTAATTCAAACAGTCATTTGTACATCAAAAAACAGAGGAGCGTCAATCGATTTGACCGAAAAAATTCTTGTTAGTATTTAGTCAAATAGGAATTCATGGATTTCGAAAAATTACCTGCTTTTCTCTTCTTCTCTTCAAACATCGCCTGATCAGCCGCTTTGAGTAAAGTGTCAAAATCTACTCCATCATGAGGAAATATACTAAACCCGATGGAGGCGGTTATTAAATTTTCATCCGGGTCAGTTTTTTGATAAATTAGTTTCGTTAATTTCTTGGCAATTTGGGCAGCGATTTCTTTTTGTTCAAGTTCATCCAAAAGGATTACGAATTCATCTCCCCCAATTCTGGCGACTGTATCAGTAGCGCGAACATTCTCAGTGAGAACGTTCGCTACCTTTTTTAAATAGCTGTCACCCGCATCATGCCCTTTTGTGTCGTTGATGAATTTAAAACCATCTAAATCCATAAACAAAATCGCGAATAACTCTTTATTACGTTTGGCGCGATTGATCGCTTGTTGAACACGATCAGAGAGCAGATATCGATTCGCAAGGGAAGTAAGCGGATCATGGGTAGCTAACCATTGAAGTTGAGATTCTGTGGCCTTCAGGTCGTTGATTTCTCTGGTAATTCCCAATAGCCCAACAATTTCTCCCTGGTCGTTTCGCAAGGGGAATTTTGTGGTGGAGGTCCAATTGATGCTACCATCTTCTTTGATGAAGCGTTCAATTTCGCTTATTAATGGTTCCCCGCTCTCCATTACTTTTTTGTCGTCGTGCATTGTTCTTTCACCGAACTCTTTACCGAACAGATCTATGTCTGTTTTACCGTATAGATCGGCAGGGTTGGAGGTATTTAGACTCAATGCCATTTTTTTACTGACAAGCCAAAGACGGCATTCACGATCTTTGATGTAAATGCTATCTGCAGTGTTTTCTAATAATGTAAACAATATCCAGGAGTCTTTAATTTGCAATACTCGATCCGGTTTCCCCGCATAACGATGTTAGCTATTTTGTTGGGTGGTTAATTTGTTAGGAAGTAATTTCATTGTAGCATTTCTTGTGGATTTTGTATTTCAATTTACTTTACTGTTACATTACAAATGTGGTTTAGAAAAAAGACAACCTGTTTTCCAGATTGTCTTTTGATCGTTTTATTTATTGATTTTTTTGGATTGGGTACCCCATTTGTTGCCAGAGTTGGAAGCCGCCTAACAGGGTATTCACGTTGGTAAACCCTCTTGCCATCAAGTTTGACGCCGCACCGGCGCTCGAATTTTCAGACGGTCAGGTACAGTAGGTGATTATCCAATCATTGGGGTTTAATTCGCTAAATCTTGCATCAATTTCATTCTCAGGAATGGAGATCGCCCCAGGAATATGACCGGCATTAAATGCATCCAACGTTCTTGTATCCACAAAGACAACGGTACCTGCTTCAAAAGCGGCTTGGGCATCCTGAACGGATACACGTTCAACTTCAGGGAAAGGGATTTCACGGGTTTGGGTGTTGTTCGTCGGAACTGCTGGCTGTTGTGATTGGACCAACAAGACAACAACCGCGACCACCAACAATAATCCACCAATCAGGATTACCCAAATGGAAGGGTCTATTTTTGGTTTGGTCTTTCTTCGTTTTGCCAATTTCTTCTCCTTGATGAAACACCGGTTCGTTTACCCGTTTACGCAGCAAGTATAAACCAAATAAAGATAATTTCAATCTGATTAACAACGAATCAAAAAATTTCTAATCTAAATTTAAGTTTTAATGATATTGAGTTTAACAGCAAGCCAGAGGATAAAAACCAATGCCAAAATGACAAAACTTCCCCCCACGAACACCCATTTCAAAACGGTGAATATGCCCGCCAGGCTTGCAAGAATATCGGTCGGATTGGGGTAGCGGAACATGACGACCATATTGGAAATGTTTTCCAGAAAATCGAAGAGGATGCCACCCAATGGAACCAGGTTTACCAAACGTACTCTTGATCCTTCCAGGATGGTTTTATTGGCAATCCAGCTGATTGCATTGATCAGAAAGATGGTGTAAATGAAAGGCCAGATAATATCGAAAGTGATTCTGGAATCGATATAGAAGAGACGTCCTTCCCTTCCATACTCTTCAGCAATTTGGTAAAGCTCATTTTTGGTGTAATAGAAAGAAGTGTCTGGTGAAGGCGCTGATCCCAAAACTTCATTTGACCGGGTAGATTCAGCAGGGAGAATCTGCCACAGGAAGAGCACAAACAAGGCCAAAGAAATAACGGATGCCCATAAGGTTGATTTTCGATAGAAGAATTCTGAAAGATTGCGCATTATAACCTTGAATTTTAGTAAGCAGGAATATATTACAGGTTAATTTTACCTTGAATCTTCTCAAAAAAATCTGCGTGGCTGATTGATTATTGATGAGAATAATTGGTTGTTTCCGATCAAGAAAAAACCACCTTGTTTACTTCAAGGTGGTTTCAAATTGATCCATTGGTTGGGCTAAGGATTGTTTACCTGTACATCCAAGCCCTGGCCAGTGGCTTCGATTGCTTTCAGCTGTGCCTGGCGGGCAAGATCGGTGCTTACTGCCAGGATTCTTAAAGCCTCGGAAGGGTTGTGAAAACCCATGCTGCTCTCAGCAGAGATGAAATCCCACCTTAATTGTGCTTCACGATGTAAATTGCGTGCTTCGGTTAATAAATCTTCGTCTACCCCGGTAACTTCTGCTGCTTTTTTAATCGCATAAATCGCATCAACCAGCGCATTTTCAGTGGCATCCATGGTGTCCCACACTTGTTGCTGAATGATGGAAACCCGGTCGGTAACATAACTTACACTGGAATGACAGGTGCCACAGCTCGCCTCCGGTTCAATCAGAGGGCTGCGCATATTATGGTTGGAGAATTTGGCTGCACCATCTTTGGTATATGGCATATGGCAATCCGCACAAGCTACCCCTGCTTTGTAGTGGGTGCTGTCAGCGGTGAAGAGCTCGTAATCAGGGTGTTGCATCTTGATCATATTAGCCCCTGATTCCTCGTGTACCCAGTCAGTAAACTCTATCTCCTGGTAGTAAGCGGCTATCTCTTCGATTTTTGTTCCATTATCCCAGGGGAAGGTGAGCAATTTGTCTTCTCCGGCAAAATAATATTCCACATGGCAATTTGCACAAACCAGAGAGCGCATTTCCTGGCGGGAAAAAGTACGCCAATCCTTGCCTTGTTCTTCAAGTGCGTTTTCCAGAGCTGGGTTGGTGACAACCAGACGCATGCTTGTAGAATCATGACAATTAACACAACCGATGGGTTCTGTGATTTGTTTTCCGAGGACGCCAAATGGTGTGCTGCCATATTTGGCAGCTCCCATCTCTTTCCACAACTCAATATTGTTAGCACTTTTACAAGAATAGCATGTGCCGGCAGAGGTGTCGGTGGTGCGTAAAGTTTCCTCCACATCGGTGATCGTGTGCATATGTCCGCGGTCTTCTCTGTAGTCTTTGCTGAACCCATAATTGACCCACAGAGTAACCAGGCGTGGATCCCACTCAAGTTTCTGAAATGGTTGTGATCCGGCGAAGGCAGTGCGGGTATTGTTTTCCTCAGTCAATAAGAATGTCGAATACTGGTTAGGGAAATTAACCCCCCAAACTGAGGAATCGGGTTCGGTGGGAGAAATGTCAGTCAAAGGAGGAATCCCGCGAATGGGGTCAGGTTGTGATTGGATAAACCAAAGTAATCCAATGACAGCCACTACCAATATGGCAATTGT
>CAYSFA010000049.1:0-4959 GCA_964430025.1 uncultured Anaerolineaceae bacterium
TTCATGCGCATGGCGGCTTTGTACACCGAGAACAAGAGCTCGGAAGCTGGCTTAATTAATTGGTAGAATTGCAGGAAATTTTGTTCTCCTTCCAGGGTTGGTGGTTGGCTTTTGGGTGATTTTCCACCACAAATTGGGTCAAGGATACGGTCATACAACTTTTGTAAAGCTGTAACGAGTTCTTTTGATTCGCTGTTTTTCTTGCCTACCCGTAGACCCATTGCCTCGCGTCTCGCCTGGTGGAGAAAACCTGCACTGATGATGACATCCCCACGTAGCAGGGCGGATTCCATTTGATCCCATAACGAGAGTAGGGTCTCGATTTGTTCAGCCAGTTTGTCTCCTGCGTCCGCAAGGCGTTCTGCATGGGTCATGGAAGATAATCCCTGAATACACTCAACAATCAAAGGATGGCGGGTTAATTCACCCAACTTGAAAAGGACGATCTTCTGAGGATCGATTTCCTGTTCAAGGGATTCTTCAGCTTCCAGGCGTTTTTCCAGCAAAAAGGCAAGTAATTTCTGTAAATTTCTGGGAGTTAATTGCCGAAACAAAGGAATGAATTCTTCTTTCCCCACCATGGTCACCATGGTTTCCTCGACAATTTGCATTTTCAAAGCAGCAGCTAAACCCTCATCAAGAACGTCAAATTTAGGGTCAACCCCAGCTTCTGCGGGGTGAGCACGCAGGATTTCAGCACAAAGACTGTGAATTGTCCCAATGCGTGCTGAATCCATTTGGGTATTTAGACTTCCCCAGAAGTGTCGATCTGCATCGGTGGTGGCTGAATTCGCCAGGTCTGTGAGAGTCAGGCGAATACGGGAACGCATTTCGCGAGCAGCTTTCTCGGTGAATGTAATCGCCACCACACTGCGTAAGGGGAACCCATCTGCCAGCAAGCTGACAAAACGAGCAACCAGGGTGCTGGTTTTTCCGCTGCCTGCCCCGGCAGTCACCACTACATCAACGTCGCGTTCCGAAGCCGCGGCGCGTTGTTTTTCAGTAAGCTTGAATTTGGAAAGTACTTGTTCTCGAAGAATCTCATTCATGGGTTACCATCCTGGGGTGTAGCGCCAGCACCATTGAGTAGCCGGGCAATAATCGGGGCATCCACCTTGCGGTGGTTGAGGTGGGAATTCCGCACTGCGAATGCCGGCAAGAATCCGTTCGAGATGTGTCAATAAAGCAGCCAAAGCTACTTCAAACCCTTTGACATCGTTATTGGAAAACCTTTCCAATCGTAAACTGCTGGGTTCTGCCTGCATGATTTTCCAATAGATGCCATCGATGACTTCACCCAGCTGCAAAGCATCCCGGGCTGCCAAGGCGTAGATGGGAAGTTGTAAACGATAGCCCAATTTGAGATCATTGGGGGAGAGATGCGTAGAGCCGGTTTTATAGTCAATTACTCGTAAAGCACCTTCAGGGCTGCGATCAATGCGATCTACAACCCCGCGAATGTGGATAGGTTCGGATTCCAATTCAATAGTGAGGGGAGCTTGTTGTCCAATTCCAAACTTGGCTTCAAAGTGCACCGGCTGCCAATCCGAAAACTCTGTCAGAGCAATAATGGTCTCTCTCAAGGACTTACGAAATTGTTCCTGTTCAATCTGCCATAAGGCAGAGGGGCGAAATCCGTAGGTTCTGGGGGCATCCGCAAATTCACGGTCGCATTCCGCTTCGAGCGTTTGCAAGAGATCGTCCAGATTGGTGCGATTTGCCGTATTCAGATATGTATTTTCCATGATTTTGTGTAACAGGGAACCGAGTTGGCTGCTGTCCAAACCCAGTTTGGGTAGTTCACGCTTTTCCAGTTCAAGCAGATTGCTGACGTAAAACCGATAGGGACAATTGCTAAAGGCTTCAAGGCGTGAAGCACTCCAGATATGTTCAGATGGGTAGCGTTGATTAATTACTTCTGCCAGTTCGGACAAATCGCCTTCATAACGGCTGTTGGCATGTTTGACTCGCCTGGCTTGTAAAACATCTCGTACCTGTTGCAAATTATGCCAACGTTCGGGCAGCTCTTTGAATTGGCCGGATTGTCTGCTGGTACGAACTGCTTCGAACAACAATTCCTGGCTGGAAGCAGTGTCGCTGAGAGGAAGAGGCTGCTCAGGGTTGATGCGCACCACTGCAGACTGGTCGAAAAGTTTTTTAGTGGCCCGCCAATAAGCTGATTCTTCCCAGGCTTCTCCATCATCTGAAAGGTATGGACGGGTAATTAACAGATATTGGTCAGCGCGAGTGACTGCCTGGTAAAAAAGACCGGCTTGTTCACGATTGAGGCGTGGTTCCAACCCTAAATTAAGACGTAATTCCTCGTCCAGAAAGGGATCGGGTTGTTCATTTGCCGGAAATGATCCTTCCGAAAGGCCCAGGATGGCGACTGATTTGAAACGGACTCCTCTTGCTTCCGTCATGCGTGCGATCAATAATTCCGGGCGATTTCGATGCTGAGGTTCATGAGTGCCTTTGTTTTGTAAGGTACTGTTCAGGTCACGAACAAATTCATCATAAGGTGAAGGGCGAATACCTTTTACGGATTCCACCAATATCAGCGAACGAAATACTTCACGCAAGATCTTGATCGCGGTTTGATCGCGTTCATTATCAGTTCTCAGGAAAAAATCGAGGCGTTCGAGCAAATCTTCCAACCAGGTGATCCAATCAGTCAGGGAGAGAGAATCAGAGGGGGGAGTGACTTGTTCGAAAATGGAGTCTACAATATTTTGGTATTCTCCGGCCAGATCCCCACGTGGTAATTTGGGGGCATGGCGTTCATCCTCCAGGTTTGCCATGTCCTGATCCGTCGAATCAATGAGACGAGAAAAAGTCTCCTGCCATTGGGTCTGCCCTTCAACGATCTGGCCAACCCGGCTGATCAATTCCAGCAGGTCGATGGTTTCCAGGTTAATGCCGAAGTTGAAATAGGGAGAACGCAAGCAATTGAGTAGATGATGTGCATTGTAATTTTTGAGCGGCAAGGAAAGTAAATTGATTAAGGCAGTGATGGGTTGAGATTGATTCAAAGATTCATCCAGCGTGAAACGTAAAGGAATTCCGAATTCATCAGCATACAATCGGAAGAGAGGATGATAAGCAGCAGGATTGGGGGTGAAAATCACACAATCACTGATGGGTAGTTTCTCACGGATCACCAGTTTCTTCACCCAACGCATTACTTCGCGCACTTCATCGGCAGGGGAGCGGGCTTCTAAGAGGATTGGATTGTTCACAGGGACCGGAGATGTTTCTTCATTATTAAAAAGATGCTTTTCAATGTGTGATATCGGTGTAGGCAGGTAAGATTTTTCACCTCCAGGCAGCAGGGTTGGGGAGAGCTCGGTCATCAAACGCTCAATGTTATTGCGGAAACGTTGATGGGCTTGTCGTTTAGAACCATATTCACCGGGGAACGTTATCAATAATGTTCCGACCTGATTAGCCAGCAGTTTTAACACTTCGAATTGCGCTCCCGTGAAGGAATCAAATCCATCCAGGATCAATAATTTGATATTTTCACACGTAAATTCTCCATCATTCAGTTTCTTAACGGTGAGGGTGTTAATATCCTCCTCATCAGCATAATTCAGTGATTGGAGTTTCTCCTGATACATCTGATACAGCAATGCCAGTTCTTGATGCGCTTTTCTTCCGTTTTGGGCAAATTGTAAAAATGCTTGCGGGTCTACCATGGCACGCTTTAAATCGGTAAAACATTCTCGCAATGTCTGGATAAAGCCGGGGAATTCCTGAAGGGCACTGAAATAAGGAAGGTTCCCTTCCTTCACCAATTGATTGACCACATCTTTAATTAAGTGGTGGGTAAGTGGATAAGTGACTCTGGGAACGTGAATACCATTTTCCTCAAGAATGCTGTTGAAGAGGTCATTGAACCGACCCACCTGTGTTCCCAGGGAACCACCAGACAGAGCCAGCCGTTTACGAAACGCAGCCGACTGCAAGCGATCCGGCACAACCACCCAAATCCTGTCAAAGGGATGCGTTTTTTGGAAACCAAGGACGTGTTGTATACAGGTTTCGGTTTTTCCGCTAGCCGGAGGGGACACTAAGAGTTCAACTGTCAAAGGGAATCTCCTTGGGGTTTCTGATGAAAAAGGATGAATTTTTTATCCACCCATAGAAAATTGTAGTAAATTTTGAATTTATTATCAAATGAAAACCAAGAAGTATTTACTGCGCATAGATATATATAAAAAATTAAATAAAAGCCGGGTTCGGTGGGGAATCAGGAGGTTATTGCGCTAAGCGAATAGTTTTGAAACCGAACCCGGCGTGAGAAATTTATAACTCTGTCAGAGGAATCCCTGTAAAGCGTGAGATCGCGCGTAACTCTGGAATCACATCACCGTGTGTAAGTACTACGTGGTGTTCCCAGCCATCATCCAACATGGTCTGAACCACATCTCTCGCAGGCTGCTTCACGGTTTTTACCCATGCGCCGGCCCGGCGGAGGTGTACCTTTTTGTTGAGAACCTCGACACTGATTGCCAGAATCCGGAATTGTTGTTTGTGATACCCAAATCTCACCATCGTAGCAACACCAGGTTTTAAGGTAAATTGTACTTCGCGGCCTTCTTCGCCATAGCGAATTTCTGATGGGTCACTGGCCAAACTGGGTGCGCCACCATAATGCCAAAGTGCTAAGGCGTTGGTCTGGTCATCCCAGGCGCTGATATCCGCGAAGAAAGGAGTAGAGCCATTTAGCTGGTTAAGGATTGCCATAGTCACGGAAGCATTCACGTCTCCCTCTGGGGCTAACAGGTAGCCTTCGTCCAGCAACCAACCAAGCCCGGGCCAGATGCCGCCTGCAGCTTCCAATCCCATGATTTCCGGCCAATCTTTGATCGCGAAAAATTTATGACCACTGTTTTCCAGTACTGTCCCCAAGGCAGTGTAATATTTTTCAATGGAAGCGATCGATTCAGGAGAAAG
>CAYSFA010000049.1:5011-5247 GCA_964430025.1 uncultured Anaerolineaceae bacterium
ACCTCGCTGAGGGGGATATGATCGATCCCAATTCCGAAGGTGCGTCGAATCAATAATTCGTCAAACACGCAGGGGTAAAATCCCGGTGCGCGGAATCCAAGTAAGCCCATGCGTTGTTGTTTCAGGTTGGAAAGGGCTAATCCAGCTTTTACATACGCGGAAAATTGTGTCTGAACTGCCGGGTCAGTAACCGACCCGTGGATAGCTTTATGGGCAAATCCCATCTCCGTGAGGGT
>CAYSFA010000049.1:5257-15649 GCA_964430025.1 uncultured Anaerolineaceae bacterium
AAAGGTGGTCAGATTTGCACCACAAAGACTGTTGATTGCAATGCGACTTTCGATTTCCGGTTCCGGTAGAGAATGAATGATGACGGGAACACGGACTCTTTCAGCGATACTGAGCGGTACTTCACCATCCGGGAATGTGCCAATCTGAATAATCAGAACCTGTGGTCGATCGTGGGTTTCAAATTCAACGATAGCACGCTCAAGCATGTCTGCGTCCACCACCACCTGATCCGGTCCAACCACATTCCAGGTTTGGGATAACCAGGTCTTGGTTTCCGCAAGATTATTGTGGGCAACTTCCTGGTCAAACCAGGGAACTCCCACCGAAATTAAGCCAACTTTTGATTGTTTGTTTGTTTCCATATATTTCCTTTCCTATGAAGGCGATTATTGATAAATTTCTAAAAACGAAAGCGTTTCTTCTAACGTGGGGATTCCTTTTCGGCCACCCATTTTAGTGCACTTAAGCGCGGCGACCGCGCTGGCAAATTTAAGCCTGTATTGTGGTGTCCATTCTGATTGCAAGCAGGCAAATAAATAAGCTCCATGGAAGGTGTCACCCGCGCCAGTAGTATCGACCACCTCAACATTAAAAGCAGGTTGATGGAAGTGGGTATTCTGATCCCAATACCAGCAGCCATGTTCTCCATCTGTAATCACAACTTGTTGATTTTTATATTGTTCAAGCAAGGCTGGTCCGGCTTCCATTGGATTATCCAGACCGGTGGTATTTTGGGCGAACTGCCTGGCAACCACCAGGATATCCACTAAAGGCAACAATTGGGATAACTCCTCCCACATAAATTCACCCGCGCCACCATCAAATGAAACCAAGACGCCATGATGACGGGCTAATTTGGCAGCCTGTATTGCAGCTGGTGTGAAAAAGCCATCCAGATGCAACGCCCTTGCATTCAGGATTAAGTTCTCAGGTACTTCATCCGGATTTAAATCATCCACCGTGGATTTCTGATAAAGAATGGCTCGCTGACCATTGCTTTGCTCCACCAGAATCACGGACACGGAAGAAGAACCAACCTCCCGAGTTGGGGAGAATTGTAAATCTATCCCATAACGTTCCAATTCAGCGGTGATCTGGCTGGCTGTGTCATCCTTTGCAAACGGTCCCAGATAAGCACAGGTTGCACCCAACTTAGCCAGCGCAACCAATGCGGTAGCCACCGGCCCGCCACCTTGCATTTCAATGGTTGAAATCGGGAAACAATCATTTGAATTGGGCAGCCGCGGAGTTTGAGTTAAGATATCCAGAGTTGCCATACCCAAACCAACCACATCGTATTTTTTCATTCGCTCACTCCAGAATATAAATCTTTCAGGATCTGACGGCGATTTTCCACCTTTAACGCTCTAAAAATGTCGGCTACCCACCCGGAAAGACTATCACAAACCTGATCCAATGCTTCTTTGGGGAGATTCCACAGCTCTTTTTTATACAGTCCCCAGGCAGCCCATCGAGCCTGATAGAAACGTTGTGCTTCACTCAGGTCATCTGATGAATTCAGTTTGTCACCTTCCGCACCGGTGGTGGAAGTGGTTAATTCCGTGATCATCTTCTGCCTGAGTTCCACAGGGAAGGCAGGATGGTCAAATAGAATATTTTGAATTTGGGTCGCCAGGTGTACTTCGATCACACCGGCTTGAGGTAATTGTGCCAGGTCTTCCATTTGCAGGGTAGAGGCACCATGCTGAACCAGCCCTGACCAACCAAATTTACGTGCCAGAGCGGAAAGGTTGCTAATTAACTTAAAATCCACCTGCATACGTCCTGTACTTCCGTCCGGGAGGACGATTCCACTGTGGGTGGTACCGGTTTGAGCGCTGATTTTGTCAAGGCCAGGAGTGTTTTCTGGGAGGGATTTTTTCATTATGGCTTGAAATGCAGTCAAATCGTCTTCGCTGGTATTTTTTCCTCCGATTTCACCCACTTCACCCCCCAAAGTCAGATGGATGTTTTTCGGTTGGGCTTTGCGAAGAGTATCAATCAAGTCAGTTGTGATTTTTGCATTGGGTGTATGAAAACCTTCCAAAGATCCAGCTAGGTTATCAAATAAATGGGATCCATCGATATCAATCTGATAAAAACCAGTTTCGATTACACTGATAGCCAGTTCTTCCACCCGAATCAGGTCATTTTCTGATTCGATGCTGAAGTGATCACCCTGTAAAAACACCGGTCCAAGATAGCCTTCAGTGTAGGCAGCGGCCATCACCATGGCGGCATATTCCTCAAAGGTCTGTTCACAGCCTGTCGATTCGGAGGGTGCTAATTCGAAGATGATTGGCCCAGATTGCATTTGGTTGGCTGTTCTCCAGATCGCCCGAGCGAGTACATTAAAAGCTGGTACAGTCATGGGACTGATTTTCTTCTCGCCCAAAGCTTGATATACCGGGGCAATAGACGCCGGATAAAGGCCGTTTTCCCAGGTGAAGTTGAGGATTTTGATTGCAAAAGCCTTGCGATCTTCCCGTGGTGCCAGTGCCAATTCTAAGATGAGTTGGTCGAGATTATCTTGTACACCCATCTCTATATCCTTTCGCTAATCCAATGTTGCTTGGTATGATCCTGAATAGCGATTTCATCCAGCTCCAACCCCAACCCGGGCAATTCACTCAAGCTGATCGTTCCATCCTGATTCACCTGGAAAGGTTGCTGGAGCATGAAGTCACGCGCTTCAATCGTCCATCCTGGCGGGTCTACCGGGAACTCAAACCACGGGCAGTTGGGGAGCGATGCTGCTAATTGCAGATTGGCAGCCAAGCCAATTCCATTGGACCAGGTATGCGGGATGAACTTCTTAAACGACATTTCTGCCAGAGAAGCCACTTTGCGAAGCTGGAAAATCCCTTCCGAAAAAGCTGCATCGGCTTGAACGATGTCATAACAATTCATATCAATCATGGTTTTATATTCATGTAATCCGATGTTCAACTCACCTCCCGCTATGGGAATATCCACTTCAGCAGCTAATTGGGCTAACTGGTGATAATTGTAGCGGGGGAGGGGTTCTTCCAACCAGAGCACATTGAGAGCTTGCATGGCGCGGGCAACAGTTAAAGCTTCGTTATAACTCCATGCGCCGATTGGCTTGGGAGATGGCATCACATGTGCCTGATTGGCATCAACCATCAAATCAATCTGATCCCCAAAAACAGAGCGTACATGTTCGACCAGAGCAATATCTTCTTTAATGGAAGGACGGCGCAATCTCAGCTTGAATGCACGCATACCAGTCGCCATGAGTTGGTGAATACGAACGACCTGTTCCTGCGGTTCTGGTAATTCTGCCAGGCTGGCATATGCGGGCATCCGGTTTTGGAAACCACCCCACAAGCGGTACACAGGCTGGTTGGTGACTTTTCCAATGATGTCCCAAAGTGCCATTTCGAAAGCCCAGGGATAACTACCATCCCGTGCTGCTACTCGTAAATAAGGGCTGATTTGTTCCACCATAAAAGGATCTTTTCCAAGAATGTATGGGGTGACGAGGTCAGCAAAGGTATTGATCCCCAGCATACCTACTTCCGGTCCGGCCCCCACTCCGCTGATCCCTTCATCCGTATGCACTCGTAGAAGTGTGCAATTGGTGGTATTAAACACGCGACCCGGAGCCCAGGCTGGACGTAAAGGCGCGGGTAAGGGAAATTCGATGAGACTACATTCAATTTGATTTATTTTCATGGTTTCCTCTTTCTTTATTCTTTCTCAGATTCTTGCATGGCGGAAAGGAGTTGTTCGGCTCCTTCTTGAATATGTTCTTTCAGGTAGGCTTCTGTAATTGGAAGATTGCCTGAACGGATCAGATAAACCAACTTCGCATGACGTTCGGATAACCCTCCATAGGTTGGATAGTAATTGCTAGCAGCATAAATCACCATTGTGATTTGGGTAGACATTTGTTCCCAGATTTTGATCGTGCGTGTCAAACCAGATAAATTCATCAACGTCCGGTGAAATTGGTTGTCCAGCGTCGCCCCCTGCAAACGATCCTCTTTTTTCTCCAGGGCAATCATTTGGGTAACAATCTTATCAAGCGCGGCAAGTTTTCCATTTTGATCATGACTCATTATTTTTTTGAGGGCAATGCATTCCAGAGCAGATCGCAATAGATAAACTTCTTTGACGTCCTCAGGCGTTAAATTAACAACAAACGATCCTTTGGAAGGGATGATCTCCACCAATCCATTCTGTGCCAGTCGACGGATTGCCTCACGAATCGAAATACGGCTGACTGATAATTGGTCTGCCAGGGGTTGCTCCACCAGGTGGGTGCCGGGTTTGATTTGCCTTGTTAGGATTGCGTGAGAGAGTGAATCATAAACCTGATCGGCTAATAAAGTTTGGGTTTTTATTGGGGTTAACGTTTGTGACCATGTTGTGGGTTCGGGGAGTTTTGTCACTATATTTACTCCTTTCTTGAAAATGAAACCAGATAACTTTTTCCGGGATCGGTAGTGAAACGAATATGGTTAAGATCACCGTTTAAATTCGTTACTTTTATTGAATGGAGATTCCCATCCTGGTCTGTGACAGATAACAGATCCATTCTTCTTCCCATCATTCGAACAGAGATAGAACGGCTAACTGGTTGTGATTCAATCTGTAATACACTTTTTTGCTCCACCCAGTTGAAACGTGTACCATCATATAATTTGAAACTCCCATCTTCTCCCGGGTAAATTTGCAATCGTAAATCATTACCAGCCACTTTGATTTCAGGTTCATCTAAGACTGGTAGAAGAGTATCCGCGGAAGGGTCCAACAGTGGAATAATCGCGCCAGCTTTGGCAAACACTGGAATCTGATCCAACGCAGACGTCACAATTACTTCTTCACCTCCCTGGTAGGTTTCTCCATTCCAGAAATCACACCACAATCCTGGTGGTAGATACACATGTCGTTTGGTGGCGTGTCCGAAATAGACCGGCGCGACCAGCAGTTCTGATCCAAAGCAATATTGAAATTCAGCGTTATCCTGCCAGATATTGGGATCATCCGGAAAAGAAAAAGCCATCGCTCGCATGATCGGGATGCCAGTTTGTGTAGCTTCTAAAGCATAAGTGTAGAGATATGGAAATAAATCCATGTGAATTTTGGCATAATGACGGTAAATTTTCAACACTTGTTGTGAGAACTTCCAGGGTTCACGACAACCCAAGCCATGTAATTGCATGATCGGAGAAAAAGCTCCAAACTCGATCCAGCGGATGAAAACTTCCTCCGTTGGTTGGCCAAAATATCCACCGATATCACTCGCCCAGAACGGAAAACCGGAAAGACCAGCATTCTGCCCTGCCAGGATGACACTGGGTAAACCAGTTGCCGGACCGAAATCAGCACTCTGGTCACCTGCCCAAATGGCACAATAGGATTGTGAGCCATCCCAGGCAGAACGTGCTAACAAAACTCCATGAGTATTCCGTTGCATGGCTTCATAGGTGACCTGATTGTAAAGTTTCGGGAATAAATTACGCATTTCCCTGCCGGAATTTCCATTATAGAAGAGTGCATCTTCAGGCACCTGTTCACCAAAATCGGTTTTAAAACCATCGAAGCCCATTTTTACCAATCGTTCGATTTGCGCTTGCCACCACTCCACCGCTTCGGGGTTGGTGAAATCGAAACAACTCCCCATAAACCCAGGGCTGTTTCCCAGGCGATGAACGTAGGCGTTTTCAGAGTTATCTTTAATTAAAAAACCCTTTTCTGCACAAAATTCATAAATCGGATCAACCGGATCATTTTTTACCATCCAGGGAGATACCCATAAGATCAGGCGATATCCCAATTTGCGTGCTTCGGATACCATTCCTTGCGGATCAGGAAAATTAGTGTTGAATTGGAAATCATTGAGTTGGGATTCCCAGGCAGCATCGATAAGCTTTACACTAGCAGGCAGGTTGAGTTGGCGTTGAAGGTGCAGGTCTTCCTCGACGGTTGATTGCGTTTCCGCTGTCCAGTCCCGTGATTTCCAGGGACCAAAGATCCATGCAGGAGGACTGTATAACGGTTTTTCCAACAACTGAACATATCGGGATAATAATTCAAAAAACGGTTTTCCCGTCCATAGCTGGAAGGATAGTTGGTTTGATTCAGTTCTGATTGATACCACGGAAGGATCATCGTAACATGCCAGGCGAACTTTGGTTCGATAATTAGTCAACATTCGAATCGCATATCCAGCACTGGACATATAGAAGGGGATGGGTTTGTAAGCCAGTTTTCCGGATGCTCCATTGATTACGTGCAAATCGATCTCTTCCCCACGATGATCGATTTGATTGAAGCGCTCACCAAAACCCAGGTAGTGTTCATTTGGCTGTGCCAAAAAATCGACACCAATGGCGTCAATCGATGGGTCAGATGATGAAATGGTCGCGTTGATCAGATTGTCGGATACATTTATCTGGATTGTGATTGCTGAATTATCCAGTTCAGAGCTGGACAATTGAAAGGTATAGTTGTTTTCTGCATCTTGTTCTTGGAATTGGGACAAGACCTGCCAGTGGCCTTGCTTCCGCACTCTGATCGTCTGCCAATCAAATAGCCTGGAAGCCTGAAGGGTTTCAGAGACCTTTAAGCCGAAGCAAGAAGACGAAAAAGTTACTTCATGATTTGAGTTGAGTTGAATTCTTTTAGTTGTGGTAAATATTGAATTTATCATGAGGGGTTCCTTAAATCAGTATACGGTATACCGTATACTGCTATTATAGTTGACAAAATAAAAATGTCAATATTAAGATAAAGTAAACAAATACTACGATAAAAATTTAGTAAAACCTGAATTCCAGTACATAAATGATGGAAGATGTTTATTGATAAATACAAATATCAAGTATTACTGTAAAAGAGCATCAATTTTGCTTGACATTGTTTTTTGCACATGCTATGATTTTTTTATTATATCCCTCATTTTTCCAAGATCATGATTTCATAAATTGATTTGACATGGAGCATCTCCTAAAGAACTTCGATTAAGATAAGTGTTTCAATCAATTCAACCCTTTGCCCAAATTTCTATTTGATTAGAAAGGAGGTCCGCGAAATATCATCTTTATCCCAATACATTAAGATAATTTAAAGGAGAATGAGAATGAAAAAAATAAGCGTTTTATCAATATTATTGGTGGTTGTTTTTTTGGTTTCATTGGCGGGTTGTAGCCCAGCGGCTCAAACACCAGCAGAACCAGAGCAACCAGTTGAACAACCTGCAGGTTCTGTAGAAGAACCAGCTGAAGACGAACCAGCCGCTCCTGTAGAACCTGAAGAACCCGAAGAACCAGCCGAAGCACAGGAGTTTGTTACCTGGTTTCAGTATGATCAGAATAATACTGACCCTGCCAGTGATGAGCGCGTAGGGAATGAATACCTCAAAAAAACCATTCCAGAATTCAATGAAGAATTCGCAGGAAAATGGCATTGGACCAGCATTCACAAATCCTTTGACAAAATTGCCGGTGAATTAGTGGCTGCTCATATTGCTGGTGGTGATGTACCCGACCTGACAGAAATGGAAGGTAACGTGCTAATGACCTACTATCGCAATGGTGTTCTCATGGATCTGACCGAATGGGCATCCCAACAAGAATGGTACGATGACATGGATCCCGGCGCGATGGCTTCTTGTACAACTCCTGATGGGGCTTTACGATGTATTCCCTTAGCAACACGTCCACACTTGACCTACCTGTGGGCTGATCATTTCCCCAATGGATATCCCACCACCCCTGAAGAATTCTATGTAGAAGCAGAACGATTGAAAGCAGAAGGAATTTATGCCATGACTTTCTTTGGTTCCACTGCCTACGGTGGCGATGGTGCTACCCGTGCTGTTTGGGCGATCATCCGTTCCTTTGGTGGTACCTATTATGATGATGATGGTAATATGTTGTTGAACTCTCCAGAAACAGTGGCTGCTATTGAATTCCTGCGTGATATTGTAGCGAAAGGATATGTGTCAGAGGTTTCATTTGCAGGTGGATTCCAGGAAGAAGAAGCTTTTAAAGACGCTTCCGCAGCCGCTATCCCCACAGCCCTGTTTGGATATCGTTATATCAATCCATTAACCGCCCCCGATGGTACGAAATATGACACCGGTACTTCCGATGACATGATCAATGCTATCGCAGCTGGGGATGTCCTTATGCGTCCATCGTTTGCTCCGGAAGGCAATATTCCTGGTTGTAACATTGATATTCAAGCTGTCGCGATTCCTGTAAATTCAAAGAACATCGATGCAGCACATGATTACATCAATTGGTTAATGACTGCTGACCGAAATGCAGAATTTGTAGTTGGACCAGGCGGTGGTTTCCCCGCACTGAAGACCACCCAAGATCATCCTACATTCCAGTCACCTTTCTACGAACAGGCAAAAATTGCTGTAAATGCCAGCCAATGTACACCATGGCAGGGTACCTTTGAGCGACCTAATGAAGCACAAGAATTAATCATGAATACGATCTATAAGTTGATCAAAGAAGATCCTACCCTCGATATTTATGAACAATTAACCTTAACGCAAGAAGAGTACAACTCAAACAACTAATCATCTCTTTGATCCCCTCAATAAAATGGCTGTGAGTGTAAGCTCACAGCCATTCATTTAATCTGACATGTAATTAATGATTGAGATTGCATAGAAAGTACAGTATGTATTAATAACAACTCAGCAAATAATAAAATTCACCTCTAATTTTTCCAGTAATACTTTAATTTAATTCAATTCTACTTGACAAAGTATTTTCCGCATGCTATTATATTTTTATCCCCACGCAGTTTATCCACATTGTAGCGATTGAGTGTTTTACCATGGGGATTTGATAAAGATTTTCTAAAACACTAAAATAGAACAGCAACTATCCTTCGGGAGTATCGAGTAATGCGTATACATGCTACACTTCCAGGACCTGATTTGAAAAACAAAAAGAAATCCCAAGATTATAAAAATTTCATACCTACAAAGAATTCAATGAGTTTGTTAGCATCACAATGTGGTTGCGTCAACTTCATATCTATTACACTTTGCGCTATGTTGCGGAGAATGGTGATTAAGGAATTCTGATTTCTAATAAATTATCGGTTTTTATTTCCTAATTGTTTTTTACATAAGGAGGTGATGTTCTCGTATTTGACTTTTGATTTTAGATGGTAGTAAACCTATTTCATAGAATTATTAAGGAGAATAAGAATGAAAAGCAAGAAATATTTAGTTTTTACAGTTCTGATGTTAGCAGTGTTCGCACTTGGCCTAGTTGGTTGTAAACCAGCAGCAGAAGCACCAGTAGCAGAAGCGCCTGTAGCAGAAGCACCAGCCGCTGAAGAACCAGCCGCTGAAGAACCAGCTGCCGAAGCACCAGCCGCTGAAGAACCAGTTGCAGAAGTTCCAGCTGAAGAAGTTGATTTCGTGACCTGGTATCAATATGACCAAAACAACACCGACCCGGCCAGTGATGAACGTGTTGGTAACGAATACTTAGCCAAAAATATCCCGATCTTCAATGAAGATTTTGAAGGCAAATGGAATTGGGTTAACATTCCAAAAGCATGGGATAAACAAACAGCTGAATTAGTTGCAGCAGTGATTGCTGGTGGCGAAGTTCCTGACTTGATCGAACTTGGTGGACAACAGACAATCACCTATGTAAATAATGGCGCATTGATGGACATGACCGATTGGGTTATGGCACAGGATTGGTATGAAGATTTAGAGCCAAGTGGTTTATTAGCCTGTACTGGACCAGACGGCAAAATTTATTGTGTCCCCACCGCAGAGCGACCACACCTGACCTATGTTTGGGCTGACCACTATCCGAATGGCTACCCAACAACCCCAGAAGAATTCATGACTGAAGCTGCCCGTTTGAAAGAAGAAGGTACATTTGCATGGACTTACTTCGGTTCAACCGCTTATGGTGGATCAGCTGCTGGTCGTATGTTCTTTGCATTGTTAGCTTCCTTCGGTGGCGGCTATGATGACGGACAGGGCAATATGCTCCTCAACACACCCGAGAATGTTGCTGCCATTGAATTCTTACGAGAGACCGTAGCTTTGGGCTACAATCCTGACACCGTTTTCGCTGGTGACTTCCTCGAAGAAAACTCCTTCAAGGATTCCTCAGCTGCAGCCATCCCAACCGGTTTATTTGGTTACCGCTACATCAATCCTCTGACTGCTCCTGATGGAACAGAATATGCCACCGGATCCTCACAGGATATGATCGATGCTATCGCCGCTGGTGATGTTGTAATGCGCCCAATGTTTGCCCCCGAGGGCCAGGTACCAGGTTGTAACTTGGATATCCAGGGTCTTGGCATCCCAACTGGTGCAAAAAATGTGGAAGCAGCTTATGATCACATTAACTGGATTATGG
>CAYSFA010000049.1:15659-18172 GCA_964430025.1 uncultured Anaerolineaceae bacterium
GTGACATGGAACGTCATATTGAATACGTTCTCGGTCCAGGCGCTGGTTTCCCCTCATTGCTCTCCGCACAGTCATTACCAGAAATGCAACAACCATTCTACCTGGAAGCTGCTGGTGCAATCAACCAGAGCGTTTGCCGCAACTGGGCAGGTACTTTAGAACGACCTGCTGAAGCATCAGAACAGATTGCTACAGTGATCTTCAAGCTGATCAAAGAAGACCCAACTTTGGATATTGCAACCGAACTGCAAGCAGTTCAGGAAGAATACAACGCTAACAATTAATCTTTAAGTAAGATTAACTTCTCGCATTAGGAAAGGTGAGAAGGATTAAACACCCTTCTCACCTTTGATCCTTAAAAAACAGATAGTTGAGATAAGATAACCAACTTGCTTTTTGGAATCTTTTTCGAGTTCGTTATCGTATTGACCTTTGACTAGCATATTGCAGAGGGTCAGAATAATATGGTTATCCTCATCTACTCCCGTATCAGCCAAGGTTGATATGAATCAACTATTTGAAAATTAATGAATTTTGTCTCACCAAAAGAAAGGTGAAAATATGCAAAAGAATCCCTCACAATTTATAAAACGGTTTGAAATTCGAAAATCATTACCGTTTTGGCTCATTCTGCCAACTATTATTGTTATTCTTATTGTTCAAGTCTACCCTGCAGTTTATACCATCTGGCTTAGTTTACAGGAAAGAGAACCAGGTGGTTGGAATTTTGTTGGATTTGAAAATTATGAACGATTGTTCAATACGAATTTATTTCCGGAGAGTATAGGTCATACAGTTATCTTTTTGGTTGGTTATACCGTATTGACTTTAACCCTGGGTTTCTCTATTGCTCTCTTATTGAAACGAAATGTACCCATGACTGGCTTGTATGTGACAATTCTGTTCATCCCATGGATTATTGCAGATGTTATCACAGGTCTCGTATTTCGATTAATGGTCTCTCCAGATTATGGTTTGTTTTCCGGCTTCTTAGCGGAACGCGGAATTTCAGTTCTGATTGATTCAAGACCAGAATCCTGGTTTGGAAATTTTCCTTTTCCCCCTTCGCCAGCAATGATATTTTTGATCCTCGCAGCCACCTGGCGTGCATTACCATTCATCACATTGTTAATTCTAGCCGCATTGCAAACCATTCCGAGTGAGGTGATTGAAAGCGCAACGATTGATGGGGCGAATGGTTTACAGATTACACGTCACATCACCCTTCCTTTGATCATGCCGGCTATGGTAGTCGCTTTGTTTAACCTAACCTTGGGTGGTATGAACGGTGTTGGTATGGTCTTCAGCCTTACAGGAGGTGGGCCAGGCACTGCGACCTATGTATTAAGCTATTTCTTGTACGTATTAGGGTGGGGGCAACTACGGTTTGGTCGAGCAGCCTCACTTGCATTGTTAATTGCAATTGTTAACTGGTTCCTGATCTTCCTGGTTCTCAGAGTTACCAATATTCATAAGAGGGATCACTAATATGAATACAAAAAATCAATTCACACGCAGAAAATGGGAAGAAAGAATAATCGGTCTCGCGCTGTTGATCGTTTCTATCTTTGCCATTTTCCCAATTTTTACGACCTTAACAATATCATTCAAAGAACAAGCAGATATTACCCGTAAACCACCCATATTTTTTCCTTGTGATACCCCGGAAAGCAAATTTGAGTGGAGTGCCTGTCGTTGGGCGACTGAGGGGTATGAAAGAGTGTTTGCCCCAAAACCGAAGGAAGATACCTTGTTAGGATTTGAATTAACCGGTAACCTGGTAAAAACTTACATCCCCAATACAATGATGTACGCATTTGCTTCCGCCATCGGGGTGTCTTTGTTGGCCAGTTTGTCAGGTTTTGCCTTTTCACGGTATCGTTTTAAAGGGCATAACGCTTTGATGACAGCAATTTATGCTGTGACAGGGATCCCTTTGATTACCAACATGCTTGCTTTATATCAAATGGCGATCATTTTAAGGAAGAATTCTCCTGTGTTTGATGATCGATTGTTCCTGATATTTGTTTATTTTGGTTTCTTTTTACCACTCAGTGTTTGGATCACCAAAGGCTTTTTTGATGCGATTCCTAGAGAATTGGAGGAATCCGCACTTATTGAAGGTTGTTCGCCTTTAGGGGCGATGTTCCGAATCACGATGCCATTAGCTATACCGGGTTTGATTTCCGTGTTTCTGATGACTTTTGTAAACGTTTGGAACGAATTTATCGTGGCGTATCTGTTGGTAACGAAGAATGAATTCAAACCTGCCATGTTTGGTTTGTATGACTTCCTAAGTCAAAACATCATTAATTTACAAGTGTTAGCTGCAGCTTGTTTGATCATTGCAGCCCCAATTATAATCTTGTTCATTTTCACCAGGAAAACTTTCTTCCGCGCAATGGTTGAAGGTGCAGTGAAAGGATAAAGAAAGCACTTATTAAATTTCATAGATAGACCGATAGGAGTAATTCGTTGGCAAAAACAGAAATAATGAAAACAAAAAAGGGTAG
>CAYSFA010000050.1:0-17816 GCA_964430025.1 uncultured Anaerolineaceae bacterium
CTTTGTATCTCTACCAGCATAAGGGCGAGACGATAATAATTTTCCATCCAGGAGTCGGAGCACCGCTTGCTGCTGCCATTCTTGAGGAAACGATTGCATTAGGAGCATCCATTTTTATCGCCTGCGGTGGATGTGGTGTGCTGGATCGAAAACTGGATGTAGGGCATCCGATTATTCCTACTTCAGCCATACGAGATGAAGGAACATCCTACCACTATTTACCACCATCCAGAGAAGTAGAACCCCATCCGCTTGCTCTCCAGGCCATCAAGGATACTCTCGAAAAGAAAGGTTTGGATTATCATCTCACCAAAACCTGGACGACTGATGGTATCTACCGGGAGACTGTTGAGAAACGCGAGAATCGCATACAGGAAGGCTGTGAGGTGGTTGAAATGGAAGCTGCAGCTTTATTTGCTGTTGCAAAATTTCGTAATGTGATATGTGGACAGATTTTGTATGCGGGTGATTTGGTCCATCCGGAAGGCTGGGATGGTCGCAAATGGAACAGCCGCACCGCTTCCCGAAAATTATTACTGGAATGTGCCTTGGATGCTGTTCTCGAAATAAACCCATAACCAGTGGACTAATTTAAAGCGAGAACCGCCTGCGAAAGAGGAGGCGGTTCTCATTTGGTTGCTGTGGCACAATCCTATCGAATGATCAGGAGGTGTGCCACAGCTGTACGTTGACTACTATCAGTCATTGACATCACCTCCTCTTTCAAAAGATGGCAAGTGAATGTGATGGTTAACCATCACAAGTTAATTATCGCATAATTTTTGTGATTGTCAAATCTATATAAAATCACCACTCCGAGACCAAGGTAAAGCGGTAGCTGCCATCGTCTTGTTTCACTGCTGTGCCACTTAGTGTCAATACCTCCACCCAGGTCTGCCCTGGACGTAAAGGAAAAACTGAACCATCTTCATTCAAAAAGGTGAGAACTGATTCTTCATTGGGTCTCGACCATACGCCTCGCCGGTACCCAATAAACTGGCATCCATGACTTCAACATTGGGTCGATCATCAATATCGGTATGGCGCACATAAATGATTGCAACATTTTCAGCAGCAACAGGTTTGTCATTGTTCCTGTCTATCAATTTCTCATACACCTCATCATCCGGCCCAATCGAATTCTGGGTATCTGAATAACGGTGGTATGTTTGAGATTTAGCATCATAATCCCATCGATTGTAGATGGCACCGGAGAATCGCACATAAAGCGACTCAGATTCTTCTCCGCCGGTGGGAGGTGTCATTTCGAAAAGCATGCCATCCAAATTCTGACGGGTATTATCTACACCCATCCTCTGGGCATAATCATTTACCTTGCTGGTATCTGCCCCTTCATAATTGCTGGCATCAAACCGGAAGATCACACCGGCTGTATTCGCACTCTCGATCATCAGGCGATTGGCAAATTCAGAATTAACCAACCGGGCATAAGTTTTTTCATAAGCACTACCAAAAATAAACATGCCTTTATAGGCACGAACGAGATTGATATCAAACAAACGTGCCGAGCGAATTGGTGCAACCAATTCTGCATTATCCCCATAAAAAATAGCCGCAAAGCGTGTTGTACCAAGTTCGGTATAGTATTCATACACAATATCAGCGTTAGTCAACCCCCAGTGAGGACGATCTGCTCTTGGCAAATTCTGTACTTTAACAATAACAGGCCTTCTATCTAAAATATCCGGATCGTCAAGTTCCAAACCGGTAAGCGGGTTCACAAATTCAGGAAAATCAGTTGGCCCATATCCTGGATATGCCGGTGTCGCTGTCGCCGTCGGGGGAAGTGGAGTCACTGTAATCGTCGGAGTAGCCGTGGCTGGATCAGGTTGTAAAGCAGTTGGGGTAGCAGGTAAATTGCTATCCCCATCGGGGTTAGCAATTGGAGTAGTAGTAGCTTTACATGCTACTAAAATACTCAGGGTCATCAGACATAGAATGGTAATGACGGATTTCTTCATGGAGTTCCATATTCCTTCATTAATTAAGATCAATTAAAAATCATACTCCAAGATGCTTGATTTGCCAATTTATTTTTGGCCTTTTAGATTATCCTATGGCAAACTCCTTGCTATGCATTCTCATCGATCTTATAATCGAACTCATGGTTTTATTTGGCAAAGTCATTACGAAAAAACTTATCTTCAAATCTATCTTTGTATTATTATCCATATTAATCACTTATTTTTGGTTGGATTTTGCTCCGGATGGTTTGTTAGGAAAAATGGATGCTGTAGGATATGCGGTCTGTCATCGTATTGATGAACGCTCATTTCATCTCGGAGAACGAGCCTTACCGCTCTGTTCGCGATGCTCAGGCATGCAATTGGGAGCATTGTTAGGGCTTGCATATCAATCTCTTTGGGGTCGTCGAGGAAATTTTCCTCCTCGAAAAATTTTATTTGTTTTGGGGTTTTTGGCTTTATTCTTCGTGGTCGATGGAGTCAACTCTTATTTGAACTTTGTACCCTTCATTTCTTCTGTTTATCCTTCCCAGAATTGGCTGCGGTTAGTCAGTGGAACAGGCTTAGGGCTTGGTATGGCTGCCGTTATTTATCCGATTTTTAATCAGACATTATGGAAAGATTGGGTTGATGCTCCATCTATTGAAGGCTGGAAACAATTCTTCGCACTACTAGGCTTAGCCCTGTTATTGGATGTTGCAATCTTGTCCGAAAATCCATTGGTTTTGTACCCGCTAGCTGTTCTTTCGGGATTAGCGGTGTTAATCGTTCTGGGAATATGTTATTCTTTGTTGGTGGTCATGTTGATCAAGAAAGATAATCAATACTTATCCTGGCGATCAGCCTGGATTCCAATTTTGTCTGGGTTTACAATAGCTATTTCACAAACCTTTGTGATAGACCTCATACGTTTCGCTTTCACCGGCACCTGGGGTGGTTTCAACTTATAGGAGAAAAATGGACGTTTTAGGAATATTCTCTGCTTTTGGTTTATCTGCGAGTGCTGGTTTAAATGCCTATATCCCCTTATTGGTGGTAGCACTATTGGCTAAATTCACCAATTTACTTCAGTTACAGCAACCATGGGATGCGTTAGCTAGCTGGTGGATCATTGGGCTTTTGGTAGTTTTATCATTAATAGAATTCTTTGCGGATTCGACACCTGCAATTAATCACATTAATGACATTATCCAAACATTTATTCGTCCAGCCGCAGGAGCAATTGTTTTCGCGGCAAGTGCGGATGTGATCACCGAGGTTTCACCAATTCTTTCTTTAGCATGTGGTCTTTTGGTAGCAGGCGGAATCCATGCTATTAAAAGTACAATTGTGAGACCGGCGGTTACAGCCAGCACAGCAGGGGTAGGAAACTTACCAGTCAGTATCGCGGAAGATGTAACTTCAACTTTTGTTTCTTTAGTATCCGTGATTGTTCCAATTTTGGTTGTTGTTCTCCTTATTATCCTGATTGCCTGGATTTTCTCGTACAGCAGAAAAAGAAAGATGTCTTAAAAAATTTTGAAGTTTTGAATAAAATCTGTATACTAAACATATTCAAAATCTAGTGATTGTCTATAAAGGAGAACTTAAAATGGGACAAAATGATGATATGACCATTCGTGCACCAGACCCAGGCGATTCAGATCGCTTCAATCAGGCACCCAAACCAGAACCCCAACCCGGTGGATTTCAGGAAGCACCAAGATTCGAATCTGTACCACCTCCACCTCCTGCCCCATCATATTCGGAACCACCTCAACCAACCAGTGTTCCAAGTTATGGAGATGTTGTTGAACCACCTCAGAAAAAGGGGAACAAAACACTTTGGATTATTATTGCAATTATTGTAGCTGTAATTTGTTGCTGCTGTATTGTGGCTATTGTAGGGGGTAACAACCTCATGAAAGAATTCAACATTGAAGATTTTGATGACCTAATGAATGAATTCTCTCAACTGATCAAATTAGCACCAGCTTTTATTTAGTCTAGAATTAAAAAACAACGACGCCTCGATCTTCATCGAGGCGTCCGTTTATTTAATCAAACCTTTATGCTCCACCAGCCGTATAAAACGACGGGTCAGTTGGTGTTTCACCAGAGGGATCATGCACATAAACCCAATCCCCCACTTGTGCCCACTCAAAAACAACTCTGGCATCGCTTAATGAAAGATTTATACATCCATGCGATTGGGGATATCCAAAATAGGTTCGCCAATAGGCACCATGTAATGCACGGGCTTCATCATAATATAAAGTCCAGGGCACATCTTCCAGATAATAATAATCTGAACGGTCGGCTTCGAAAGATCCGCTCATGTTGGTTTTATCTAATTTTTCATATACTTGGAAAAGTCCAGGTCGTGTGAAGAATGGATCCATTCCCGATGCAATTAATGCAGCAAAAACAAGTTTCCCATTCTCATAAATTCCAAGGGTCTGTTCGAAAAGATTGACTTCTATCCAGCGATTGTTGTCAACACCTTCAGGTGGATTGGGATTCACCACAAATTGCCTGATTCTGCGTCGTTCCACCCACTCATCAGGACCGATCATATACCAATCGGTGCCATCAGCTTCCACAACATCATAAACTTGAACAAGATTTTCCCGATAAAGCATCTTGCCGGTTTTTTCAGAGGAATATCCAGGGGATCTCATCACCTCTGTTTCATCCAGAATCCATCCAAATGAATTATCAGGATTCTGGTAGAACAACAGCCCTTGAAAACGGCCATTGTAGATACAACAGGAGGTGTTCGCCTCCCCTGCATCTACCCATAACCCGTTTGATAATTGATAGAAAATTCCTTCTTCTCGATCCACACGCGTATACATCCCAAGAAACTTAAAACCAGCTTCAATATATCGGACTGGGTTTTTCCCAATCGCATCTTCCAAGGTTGCATAAACAGGGAATGAGTTCTCACCAACCGTAAGATACGGAACCGGGGCAGCTGTGTAATTGATTGCTGGTGTGTAAACAGGTAAAGGTTTGAAAGGAATGGAAATTCCTTTTTGATCAAATGTTTTTACCACTTCCGATGGCCCCATCGATAAACAATCGCCGGCTTGGGTGTCAAAAATTCCGGGCAAGCACAAAGGTTCGCCACGATAAGTTTCCTCGTCGGATGCCTGTACCACGTCCACAGACAAGTCACTCATCCAGGCGAAAGTCAATAAGAACAAACATAGTAATAATGATTTGAATGTAATTTTCATAATACACCTACTCTCCAGATTCTAACAGAAAATGTCGCACTGGAGAAATCCAAATGTAATGCCTTCCGATCTGTTAATCTGCAACAACCTTACATATTATTCATTTCTTTCTTTCAAGGTTTATTCTGAATCTCTGCTCAATGATTCTTATATTTTTATTACCCAAAATTGATATACTAAAATAACTAATAAATAACCAGACGCTCATAAGGAGGAAGAAAATGTCAGAACATGTATACAAAAAGATCGAGTTAGTTGGCTCTTCAAAAGTCAGTATTGAGGATGCAATTCAAAATGCTATATCACAAGCTGGAAAGACCTTGGAAAATTTGCGATGGTTTGAAGTGGTTGAAACTCGCGGTCAAATTGAAGACAATAAGGTCGCTTATTATCAGGTGACTATAAAAGTTGGATTTACAGTCAATAATTAAGATATTCCGTTCGATAGAATAGCACGATTGTCATCGTAAAAACAATTGATTGTTTCCCTCCATGGTAAAATTTTATAAGCTCAACGACAAATGATTCTGGAGGGAACATGACACGTAAAAGCATTGAATTTACTGGATGGCAGGTACAACCACACCATTTATGGGATAAACAATGGTTAGTGTTAACCTGCGGTGATTATCATTCAGGAAAATTCAACTCAATGGTTGTAGGTTGGGGTGGGTTTGGAACTTTGTGGAATAAACCTTATGCGATTACACTTGTCCGACCCCAGAGATATACTTTTGAGTTTATGGAAAAATATGATTCGTTCACATTGACGGCCTTTTCTAAAGATTTTAGAAAAGCTTTAGATATTCTGGGCACAAAATCCGGGAGAAATTTGGATAAATATCGAGAAACCGGATTAACCCCAATCCCTTCCACCCAGATCTCAGCACCAGGTTTTGATGAAGCCGAACTTATTATTGAATGCAGAAAGTCTTACTGGCAGGATATGGATCCAAATCATTTTCTAGTCACATCCATCCCGTCTCAATATCCAAACAAAGATTACCACCGCATTTATTTTGGTGAAATCGCAGCTATATTTGGAACAGAAAAATTTGTAGATTAATCATTTTCAAACCGAAATCAAAGCGATATGAATTTGTGATTTTCATTGTAATCCACTATACTTTATCAAAAGCTATTTCCATCTATTAAGGTATCTGTATTATTGTTAGGGGATTCATGCATTCGATTATTTCAAAATTAAACATCAATTTAAAATCCATCATTTATCTATTGGTGCTTGGAGTAATTCCAATCATTGCTATTTCTGTTTTGGTTTTATGGTTTGCACAGAATCAGCCTCTAGCAAAATTTTTTTTCATTATTGGAATTTTTTTCTTCTTCCTCATATTAGTTTTTACCTTATTACTATTTCAGAAATTACTCAAACCATTAAAAAAAGTTACTGAGAATCTCACAAAAATAGGGTCAGACGATATTGATTCTCTTGTCGAAATTGACCCATATCCATATCAGGATGAGATTAAAGATTTGTTGGTGTCCTATAATGGACTTCTTCAAAACCAAAATAAGAAATTAAATGAAGAAAAATTATTGGAGGAGAAACGTTCTCAATTAGAACTTGCCCTACTAGGTAGTCGGATTGGATTATGGGATTGGGATTTACAAACGAACCGTTGTTATTATTCCTCCACATGGAGAAACATTCTTGGACACACCCAGGAATCCATTCACAATTTGTCGACTGAATGGTTTACGCGGGTACACCCCGAGGATATTGACCTTTTACAAAAAGCAATCTCGGACTATACAGATAAGATCACATCCCATTTCTGCCATGAACACCGCTTACGTCATTTTAATGACAACTATATATGGGTTATGGTTCGTGGAGAAATCCTGCGTAATGATGACGGCGAAGCCGTCCGATTCATTGGAACCACCATTGATATTACCGACCAAAAAAATAAGGAAAGTCAATTGGTTGTGTTGGCAATGTATGACACCCAAACCGGTTTGCCGAATAAAATTTATTTTTCAGGGATCATCGATCAATCTCTGGGCCGTATCAGACGACGAAATAATTATCATTCAGCCATTCTTAATATTGATCTTGATCGTTTTAAAATCATCAATGACAAATACGGCTATGAAGTTGGTAATCAATTCTTACAGGAAATAACCCGTCGTCTTAAATACAGTTTGCGAACAATGGATACGATTGCCAGAATAAATGACAATTGTTTTGGGGTTCTTCTTGAGGAAATTAATGGATTGCAAGACGCGATTAAGATCACCAAAAGATTATTTACCGAAGTGTCAATCCCTTTTGCCATTGAAAATGAAACATTAGAAATAAGTGCAAGCATCGGTGTTGTTTTATTAACCCGAGGATATCAGAACTCCAACGAGGTGCTAAGGGATGTTGAAACTGCGTTAATTCAAGCAAAAGCTGGCGGCAGAGGGAGAATTGAACTATTCGATGGCGAATCTTATGAATTTCAATTATCCAAAATTCAAATTGAAAATGAAATCCTCCAGGGATTGGAAAATAATGAATTCCAGGTTCATTATCAACCTGTTTGGTCCGCAATAACCAATAAAGTCATGGTAGTGGATTCGACCATTTATTGGGAAAACTCTGAAAAAGGTGTCATTCCCTATCAATACTTTCATCACACTGCAGAAGACAGTGATGCAACCATTCCACTAAATAAATTTCTGCTTCGAAAAGCCTGTCAGGATGCATGGGAATGGTCAATCCGAAATGACACAGACTTAAAAGTTGCTGTACGAATAGCGAATAAATTCTTCTTAAGACCAGAATTCTCTGATTTGGTTCTCGCTATTCTCGCTGACTCCAACCTCCCTAACTCTTCATTACAGTTAGTCATTTCTGAAAACACCTTAATTAACAATGGTGGTGTGGCGATTCAACATATTTATGATTTAAATGGAATTGGTGTCTCATTTTGCCTGGATAATTATGGTGTCACCCCATCCTCCCTTGAGCAAATGAAACGGTTACCCATAAAAACGATCCGTTTTGCTGAATCGATATTACGAGATTTACCTCAAAATCAAGTGGATGCTTCCATCGTGAAAGCAATTATTTCCTTAGGTAAAAATCTTGGAATTGAAACAGTTGCTATGAATGTGGAAACCAAAGAAAAAACTGATTTTCTGGTTGAGGCAGGGGTTGATTATTTATCAGGCGACATTTTCACTGCACCAATGCAAAATCAGGAATTTATCTCCTACCTACAAAATGGATAGGGGTAGATTTTTAGCTTCGAATTGGTTTTTTTATAAAAGTCAGTAAAATAATAATGAGAAAGATCAATTTAGATGGAGGCCATCATGGATTTGCGACTTATAGGTGGCGAATTATTGATAAACATTTTTTTTGAGAAATCAGATAGAGAATATGACGATAATGTTTGCATAAATTTCCAAGAGCCATGTAATGAAGACACCAAATTGTTTCGAGCGAAAGAGACAAATCTTTTCATTACACCAAAGGAAGCTCGCCAATTAGCAGGTCTTCTTCTAAAAGCTGCCGAAGCAAGCGATCTTTCTTCTTATGATTCTTCCTCTCCCTTAGATCCGCAATAAATCAGTAAAAGGTATAACTAATGGAAAACAAAATAGACGAAGGTATTAGCTTAATTTCCGAAAGAATTCAAAAAATGGACATCAAGTCCTACATTAAAAGACTTAAATCAGTTTCTCCTCTTTTAGCCTGGCGATTAGGGTTAGGACCAATCACAGGTCGCTTTAAGATGATCATAACCTTTATTGACCATAAAACTGGCAATCCTGGCAAAACCGCACTTGAATTCTTTCAGGTAAATGGCATCAAATATGTGGCAAATTTATCAGGTATTCAATCCAAATGGTATCGAAACCTGCAAGCAGATCCTAAGGTTACCATTCAAACTTTTGATGGAAGTGAACAAATGGTTGCAGTTCCAGTTACTCAGGACGATGAACTCATCACAATCATTGAATGGTTACTTAACAACAAAAAAGCTTTAATAACTCAACATCTAAAAGATTTAGGAATAAGTGTTGAACGAAAAGATATCCTCCAACATAAAAAAGAATTGCTTTTCATTCGCTTTGACCCAACCAGTGAACCAACTCCCCGGGGATTGGAAGTTGATCTGGCGTGGATCTGGCCTATCTTATTAATTTGGTCCTATTTAACCAGAAGAAAAAGAAGATAATCCTCTTTATTTCTTTAACAACTTACCCATGATTATTCTTGGGTTATTCTATTTAAGAATTTAAATATGAATTATAAATTCTGAAAGAATCTAAAGTAAAATTACCCCCAGGTAGAAAATGAACATTGAAGAAAATAACCAACAGGAAGAATTTAAAACGGGGGGAGTAACGGTTGTTTCAACTGCCCATGCAGTTCATGACACATATACTGCTTTCTTGCCAGCCTTATTACCTGTTTTAATTAATAAATTCTCTTTAACGAATACCGCTGCAGGTATTCTTTCTGTGTTTCTCCAGATCCCATCATTATTACAACCATTTATCGGTCATTTGGCTGATAGAAAAAACCTGAAATTGTTAATCATTTTGACCCCCGCAATCACTGGGGCAGCTATGAGCTTATTGAGTATCGCACCTACCTACGCATTTCTGATATTCCTGTTGGCTATTGCAGGAATTAGTTCAGCTTCTTTACATGCAGTTGGACCAGTGTTAGGTGGGACCTTATCAGGGAATAAACTTGGGAGAGGAATGAGTTTCTGGATGGTGGGAGGAGAATTAGGCAGGACAATAGGCCCATTGATTGTGGTTACTGCCATCGGATATTTATCCCTCGATGGGTTACCATGGCTCATGTTGGCGGGATTACTGACTTCTTTATTCCTTTATACAAAACTTAAATCGATAACCACACAACCACTCAACAATGGAAATCAACTTCCATGGAAAACCGCGTTGGGAAAAATGCGATCTGTGATGGTTCCTTTGGTAATTTTGATTTTTACGCGTTCACTGATGATTGTCACACTCACCACTTATATGCCGACTTTTCTCACCTCAGAAGGATCCAGTTTATGGGTGGCTGGTGCTTCACTATCAATTTTAGAAGCTGCCGGTGTTGTAGGAGCTTTCATGGCTGGTTCTCTCAGTGATATTTTTGGAAGAAGAAAAATGTTATTAATTTCTTTCATCGCAACTCCATTATTTATGTTTCTCTTTCTTCAAACCAGCGGATTTGTCCAGGTTCCGCTTTTGATCCTGATTGGATTTTTTGGGATTTCAATCACCCCTGTTTTAATGGCAATCGTGCTAGAGAACTTCGCGGACAATCGTTCATTTGCCAACGGCATCTATATGCTTTTCAATTTTGTGCTCATGGCACTTGCTACTTTAATTATTGGCATCCTGGCTGATCTCATCGACCTACGCTTTACTTTTACATTAAGTGCAATTATTGTTTTAGTCGGAATTCCAATCATTCGCCTCTTACCCAAATCTCAAAAAAAGTAACTGATTCCACCAGATGACTACTCTTCCCAGAGGAACTTTTCTTTTCTTGTATGCGTCCTATTAATTAATAAACAGAAGGAGAAGAGCAATGAGAAAATTTTTATCTATACCAATCCTAGTTTTAACACTTTCGGTGGTGATGCTGGCTGCCTGCCAACCTGATCCCGTGATAGAACCAGAACCTGAAACACCAGTTTCATCGAATGAGCCAATTAGCTCACCGGAACCACCAGTTTCAACCAATGACCCTATTCGCGAACCAATTAGTAAGGACCTTGATGGATTACAACAAAGCGTGTATGTGGATGAATTTCAAATTCTAATTCTGGAATCGTTCCCCGTACAGGTTCGAGTAAACGTAGTGGGCAATTTGCCAGATGGATGTACTTCAATTGTTGGTAGTAAAGGGGAAATGATCGATGAATCAACTTTTCAATTGAGTATTTTCACCAAACGACCGGCAGATATGATGTGCACGATGGCTTTGGTTCCTTTTGAAGAATCCATTATTTTAGAGGTGGAGGGATTGTCTGCAGGTACTTACATGGTAAAAGGATTTGGATTGGAAGATTCTTTCACTTTGGATGTTGATAACAAATAAAAAAGATTTGTAGAAATTCAATCAAATCAGCCAGAATTATCGGCTGATTTGTCGTTTAAAGGGATAAAATAATGGAAATAATAAATGGAGAACTTATGGATATTCGAGCTTATAATCGCGATGCATGGAACAAAGAAGTTGAAAAAGGGAACCCCTGGACATTACCAGTGGATCACGAGAAGATAGTGCAGGCCAGGCAAGGGAATTGGCAACTTGGACTTACCCCTACAATCCGAGTCCCGAAAAGCTGGTACCCGGTTTTTTATAAGAAACCAGTGTTATGCCTGGCGAGTGGCGGCGGACAACAAGGTCCTATCCTTGCTGCTGCAGGAGGAATTGTAACCACATTGGATAATTCGCCCATGCAATTGAAACGAGACCTTGAAGTTGCCGAACGAGAAGGGTTGGAAATCAACACGATTGAAGGAGATATGCGGGATTTATCGATGTTTCCTGACAACCACTTCGCTCTGATTTTCCACCCTGTTTCTAATGTCTTTGTCCCCGAAATTAAACCTGTTTGGAATGAAGCTTTTCGGGTTTTAGAACCAGGTGGAATTCTATTGTCCGGATTTGCTAATCCTATTAATTACATCTTCGATTGGCAAATATTGGAAGTAGACCGTAAATTGGAGGTTAAATACCGCTTGCCGTATGCGGATATCCTGGATTTGCCCAAAGACCAACTCGAAAAATATATGGCGGATGGAAACCCCCTCGAATATAGCCACTCTTTCGATGACCAGATCGGGGGACAATTAGAAGCAGGACTCATCATCACCGGTTTTTATGAAGACCGTGACCCCTTTGCGTTAATAGGACAATATATGCCAACCTTCTTCGCGGTCAAAGCAGAAAAACCAAAAATTAGGTAGGTTAACCTACCTCTCTTAAATATTCTTTGATCATCAAAGCAGCAGTTGCTCCCTCGCCGGCAGCCGCTGCAGCTTGTTTTGTTGACCCTGATCGCACATCGCCAGCGGCATATACACCTTTGATATTTGTCTCGAGAGCTTTATTCGTAATCACAAACCCTCTTTCATCCATCTCAAGCTTATCCTTCAGAAATTCACTATTGGGATCCATCCCAATGAAGATGAATATCCCATCATATTTCCATTCTTTTTCTTCCCCGGTTATACGGTCTTTCACGATAATTGATTTTAGCTTTCTACGTTCATCAACAGTCAATTCCATCACTTGATGATTGACAGTCACCTTCATGTTCGGCATGGATGCAACTTTTTCCTGTACAATTTTATTGGCTCGAACTTCTGGAAGATACTCAACAATATCCACTTGGTTTGCAAATTTGGTCAAAAACAGGCCCTCATCAAAACCACTATTTCCTCCACCTATGACCAGTAGATCTTTGCCGACATAAAATGGACCATCGCAGGTTGCACAAAAATGAACACTCGACCCAACCAGACCATCCTCTCCAGGCACACCCAGTCTGCGGTAGTGAGCACCAGTAGCGATTAAAACTGCTTTGCTGCCATAACTTTTTTTATTTCTTGTTGTGACACACAGGTAACCACTTTCTTCCTTTTCGATTTGGTTGACATCAGTGGCCTGTAAAATTTCTACGCCAAATCTTCTCGCCTGATTACCCAATCTATTCGCAAACTCACTCCCCGGAATCCCCTGGTCAAACCCAGGAAAATTTTCCATTGATTGGGTCATACCAGCCTGACCACCAAGGGCACCTCGCTCAATTACAAGGGTTTCAAACCCTTCCCGTGCTAAGTAGATTGCTGCTGTCAGTCCGGTTGGTCCACCACCAATGATGATCACATCATAAAAGGATCGTTTTGCCTCAGTTTGCAACCCAAGTTTCTCAGCCAATTCCGCATTGGATGGCTCTACCAAAATTGACCCATCCGGAAATACGATGGTGGGAACACTTCTTTTGCCACCATTAATTTTTTCAACCACTTCAACGAATTCTGGGTTTTCTTCAATATCAATATTTGTATAGGGAATTCGTTGTTCCCCGAAGAATTTTTTTGCCCGTTTACAGTCTGAACACCAGGTCGTACTATAAACTACTATATTTTGTTCATTATTGATCACAATTTCCTCCTGTTTTTATTCAGCCTATCTTATTCTAAACTACTTACATGAGATATGTTGATGATGTATGAGTTTGAACATAATCAGCCAACGTCCCAAACGAGGTTTTGGTCACGTGCATTAATTTTCTTCATGATTTTTCGGCTTCGTATCCACAACCAAATTGTCTGTGATAAATTTGCCACGGAAAATCCAAACAAACCGACATATAACCCGGTAAATTGCTGAGAGGTAACTCCTGCTCCTAGAATAACAAGGACGGTGATTAAAAAGATTGCCATACTCTCAGGGATTCCTTTGGTAATCCGACTATATAAAATTGTCCCTTGATACCAGGATTGAAGCACGCTTAATCCTCCCATTGGTAATCCAAACCAAAAACCAATTCTTGCCAATTCGACCAAAGCAGGAGGTAAACCGGATACATAGGCAAACCAGAGGTAAGCTAATGGCGTAACCGCAAGGAAGAAATGCAAAGTTGTGATGGATATTGACAAGACCCGGGTAAATTTCCTCAGATTCTGGGAGGAACCAGGCTGGTCGATTAGGGCAACAACCACTTCATTTAGGGCTAATCCTAAACTTCGCAACATAAAGATCAATCCACTCACTACTGACCACACCGCCAGGGAATCCAGCGCTTGAGGCATACGGCTGAGAGCTGCACTTCCGATCGGCTGCCATACCAAAGATAGAAATGAGGTTAACGCCAGGGGAATATAAAACGAGTAAAAATCCTTCCATTTAAATTCTTCAACTTTTGAGGTTATTTGTAGTTGATATTTAAGTATAGGCCTTACCCGTATCCCGGAATAAATCGCTTCTGCCAGGGTGCTTAATCCTTGCGAAGCCGGGCCGATAATATATCCGGGAATGTTTCCAATCAACAATCCTGTCCCCAATACCACTACATCCGTGGCTAATCGCACCATTGTTCCCACACCAACTGCTCTGGAATGACCAAATCGAATCATGACCCCTTGTTGAAATCGACGGTAGGCAATCGACCATGTCCAGGGCAACATAAAAGCCAAGCCAATTCTGCCACTTTCGATAATCTCCTCCGGAACCCCTAACAAACGGACGACTACGAGATCATATAGCGGGGTAAATACCACCAAAAGATGAACTCCGGTTAGTACTGCCCCGAGGATCATCATAAACCGAAAGATTTTTTGATACGAATCCCAATCCTTACATAATGCCGTGGAAGCGGATAGAAGCATAATCACTGGCGCTTCGATGATAAGTGCTAATGGGAAAACTACCCCACCATGGATTGCCAGGCTAATCTCCGGATTCTCCAAACGGGCAATCACGGCAGCGATGAAAGGCATCTCTACCCCCATCAATAACCAGGAAGCAGCTAAAGGTAACCAGGTGGTAAAAATCTTTTTTTGTTGTTTGCTAAAAACAAAATTTCGCATTTAGAAATTATAAGCGTTCAAGGAGACTCTGTATTAATTGAATTCCCGAATGGATGGATGAATAATATTTATCGCACCAAATATGATCGCCATGACGATGCCAGAAATGATCACCGTGGTTGGAGCACCTAAAACATCAGCCATCCAACCTACCAATAATGCGCCTAAAGGATAACTTCCTTGAAAAACGAGAATATAAATGCTCATCACCCTACCGCGCAAATTGTCAGGAACATGTGTTTGCATCAGGGAATTGGTAATATTCACCACCGACATCAGGCTCCACCCTAAAACAATTAACATGACAATTGAAACCGGTAAATTCTTGAACAATCCAAAGAAAAGCATGGCAAATGGCATAACTAATCCACCCGCGGTCCATATTTTCCCCTTAATCACTTTGGACCCTAGATTGGCAATCATTAATGCAGCCATTAACGATCCCGCTCCACGAGCGGATAAAAGGATCCCGTTGGTAGTGACATCTCCTCCCAATACGGTGGTAGACCAGGCAGGCATCAAAGTCATCACGCTAAAACTAAAAATGGATACTCCAGCAAGATTAATCAACAAAAAGCGAATATCGTGATGTCCAAAGGCATATCTTGCCCCTTCCAGCAAATTGCTAAATGGTGACTTCTTTTCAATTGTCTGTGGCCGAAATGGGACATTCATCAAGAACAATGCACCGAGAACTGGTAGAAAAGTGAACCCATTGATCGTAAAACACCAGGCTGGTCCCAGTAAGGCGTATACCAATCCTGCGATGGATGGTCCAATAATGGTTCCGAGGTTGAATACTGAACTATTTAACGCGATTGCATTCGTCAAATCCTCTCGTGGCACCATATCGACCACAAATGATTGGCGTGCAGGGGCATCGAAAGCATTTGCGGTACCCAGTAAGAAAGCAAGTACGATAATATGCCAGGGCTGTACCAATTTTGTAAATGCCAGGAAAGCCAAAGTAAATCCCAGAATCATCATGGAGGCCTGAGCTATTATGATTACTTTCCTGCGGGGAAAACGATCGGAAACCATCCCACTCACCAGTGAGAAGAGCCAGATTGGAACACCAGCAGAGAAACCAGCCAAACCGAGCATTACCGGCGATTCGGTTAATTCATATAAAAGAAAACCCTGGGCAGTAGACTGCATCCAGGTACCGATTAGTGAAACCATTTGTCCACTGAACCACAAACGGAAGTTGCGATGTTTCAGAGCTGAAAAAGTTTGTGATAATTGATAATTCATTGTTGTGATCCGTCAGGGTATTAATATAAATTGAATTATAAATGACAATTTGAACAATTGGTTGTTATACAGGGAAGGACAAAGATTAGATGTCTACCCGTTATGACATGTGAATCATGCTAGAATACTACAGGATCAGGTTTTGTATTTATTAAAAAACGATCTGTTAATCTTCCAACCTCTGAAAGGATCTTCTCATATGAAATCATGGAAATCTCAACCTGAAATGAAAATTGACCCTAAAAAACAATATACCGCCACATTTAAAACCGATGTTGGAGATATCGTTGTTAAATTATTTGCTGATAAGACCCCTAAAACCGTTAATAATTTTGTTTTCCTTGCTCAGGAAGGCTTTTATGACGACACTATTTTCCACCGTGTCATTAGCGATTTTATGGCACAAGGAGGGGATCCGACTGGAACCGGAATGGGTGGACCAGGATATAAATTCGCGGACGAATTTCATCCATCCTTAAAACATGACAAACCCGGGGTGTTATCCATGGCAAACGCAGGAGCCAATACAAACGGTTCCCAGTTCTTCCTCACCCATGTTCCCACTTCCTGGTTGGATAACAAGCATTCAGTGTTTGGCGAAGTTACTGAAGGGTTGGATGTGTTACTTTCCATCCCACCAAGAGACCCTTCCAGAAAGAACTCCCCTGCAGTCAAATTGCATACTGTAGAAATTGTCGAAGAATAATCTTTTTGTACCCTTAACAAAATTCGAAAAACTTGTTTCGTTGAAGCAAGTTTTTTCTTTTTATTCATTTATTTTACGCTACAATAATACTTAGAAAATCAATCCGATTCATGTAGGGAAATCATATGGAATTGTTTCTTACTCCCGCTTCGATTAGTTATATAGCTCAAACCATCATTTTTGTCGGAATAATGGTGTATCTTATCTTTAAAAATAATGGAACCAAAGCAAATTTTTGGTTGAGTGTAGCGTATACCGTCATGGTAGCTGCTGGTCTGGCCGGGTTTATCGGTGTCTCCAGCCTGCAACTTCAAAATGAAGGCATGTTAACCCATGACATTTTATTAGTGGTTAGTATCGCTTTGCTGACACAATTTGCCTACAACTTCTCAAGCACGAAATCAACCGGTGAAAAGCAAGCGAAACTAATTTTGTGGATTAATTCCTTTCTTTCTTTCATAGCAATAAGTTTTGGTGTTCTATTTTTTGGGGAGTACATCGGAGCAACGTATATTGATCTCATTCCCATCGTCATTCAAGTTTTGTTGGTTTTGGAAATTACGTTTTTATTTGTTTTCTTCTTTTTCCTGACTGTGAAATTAAGCGCAGAGGAATCCAGTAAATCCTGGTTACATCGATTTTTTCATCCTCAAAATCGCTCTGCCATTGCCACCCAGGGGTTTGGGGTATCCATATTTGTTTTGTGGGTGTTTTGGTTAGCTAGTATCGTTTTATCCGTATATGGTTTAAAAACCATAGCATTCTTCATCTTCACCCTCGCTACTACATGGGCACTCTCCTTTTTAGTCATAGTTTTGGTGGATCAAACAACCCGTCAAGCCTCTTTCTTTTTCAAGTTCATTCATCTAATTTTATTAACAACTTTTACCGGGATTAGTGCAGCTTCCTGGTTAACAGCACCAGCTCAAACTGCAAGTTTCCTGGCAATGTTTTCAATACCAAATTTGAGAACAATAGATTTCGAACAAGATAATGCGGTTTTTAACATTTCATCGAAAGAAATCAATTTCAATGAAAACATTGGAGAAGAAGTTTCATTTG
>CAYSFA010000051.1:0-17809 GCA_964430025.1 uncultured Anaerolineaceae bacterium
ATAATTCTCAAAGAGACTGGATCAAAACTTTCATAGGAAATACCATCAATCGGAAATCTTGGTTTAGGGTTCTTAACAAATTCGTTCCCATCGATTGGTAAACCAAAATTTGGATCAATCGAATCCCCAATTGCAAATATCACCGTGTCCACACTGAGTAAATGTTTGGTGCCTGTACCTCTGGCTTTTAGTTTTTCATTATCAAAGACAAGTGTATTTTCTTCCAATTCCAAATCAGAAACCTCCCCGTCCTCATTGCCAATAATCTTTACCGGGGAAGCGAGAAATTTAATCCGAAAAACAGACTCTGAATTAGTTTCCTCTGCATTGGGTAAAGCTTCCTGAATAAAACCAACTGACTCCATAGGATTCTGCCCCAACGAAGTCATTAATGAAGAAACTCGATTAATTTCTCTCATGTAGTCATCCATATCAAGATTTTTAACTACATATTCCAGCTCTTTTTTTGTAAATTTGACTTCTGCAGGCCCTCTCCGGGCTATAGCTGTTACCTCATCTACATGTTTTTCTGTGATTAAGTATCGTGCAATATCCATCATGACATTGCCAACACCAATAATTGCAACTTTCTTTCCAATATGAAATTCTTTATTGCTGAATGGAGGAAGTTGATTGTAGTGATAAACCAAATCTTTAGCGTGGTATGATCCTTTCAAATCTTCCCCAGGAAGCCCTAACCATTTCGTCCCTTGGGCACCTGTTGTCACCAGAATCGCATCAAATCCTACATCACGTAATTCCTGCAAAGTAAGATCAGCATTTTCACCAACTATTAAATTTCCATAATAATTTACATTGCTGAGGGAAAGAGTTGAAAAAAATTGTTTTCGTAACCCACCTTTTAATTTATTCTTTGTTGGATATATTCCGTATTCTGCTAATCCACCAGGTTTTATGTCTCGATTAATTAATGTCACTTTGTGATTATTATTTGCTAATTCCTTGGCTGCGAAAATTCCAGCCGGACCTGCCCCAATCACAGCTACAAATCGTGATATCTCATTTCCCATGCACTAATATTCCTTAAGGTTCAATTTGATTTGGTCTTGTTGGCATTATTATAATCGGTTATTCCTGCCTATAAAAATTTTCTTATATTCTAAGGATATGCTATATTTTTTAGAAATGAAAATAATCCAACTTATAAAAGATGCTTCCTAAATCGGTGAGTGATGAATTCTATTGAAAAAGTAACCCTAAATAATGGATTGTCCGTAATAGTGAAAGAAATACATAACTCTCCGATTATTAGTTTCTGGACCTGGTATCGGGTTGGCTCCAGAAACGAGAAATCTGGGCAGACAGGTATTTCTCATTGGGTGGAGCACATGCAATTTAAAGGGACAAAGAAATACACATCTTCACTGATGGATCGAATGATCTCGCGAGAAGGTGGAATATGGAATGCATTCACTCATTTGGATTGGACTACCTATTTTGAAACCATGCCAGCCAACAAAATTGATATAGCAATTGAGTTAGAAGCAGATCGCATGAGTAATAGTTTATATAAGAGCGAAGATGTAGAAGCTGAACGATCTGTAATCATTTCTGAAAAAGAAGGTAAAGAAAATGAACCCTTCCTACGCCTGAATGCAGCAGTCAATGAAGCAGCTTTTGAACAACATCCATATCGGAATGAAGTCATAGGAAGTCTTAATGATCTCAAGAAGATTCAACGAGAGGATTTATATCGACATTACAAAAATTACTATAGCCCTGCCAATTGTTTGTTAAGTATTGCTGGGGATTTCGAAACTTCACAAATGTTAGAAAAAATTTCTAAACTTTTTGAAGATAAGCCAGCATTCGTGACCCATTCATCATTGATCCAAATTGAACCTGAACTAAGAGAAAAGAAAGAAATCATTCTCAATGGACCAGGTGACACAATATTTTTACAAATTAGTTATCGAGCTCCTGCAGCGTCCGATCCGGATTTCTTTGTTTTTACAATTTTAGATAGTCTCCTGTCTGGACCAGCCAGTCTGAATATGTTTGGTGGAGGTGGAATATCAAACAAAACGAGCAGATTATTTAAAAAGTTGGTGAATAAGAATCTCGCAATCAGCGTTTCAGGTGGATTGCAGGCTACGATTGATCCATATTTATATGATTTGTCTGTCACTTTACACAATCAACATGATCCACATAAGGCAATCAAGACAATTGATCAGGAAATTGAAAAAATTATCTATCGAAGAATTCCCTCATCCGAAATTGAACGTGCTGTTAAACAAGCCAAAGCATTATTTGCTTACGGATTGGAAAATATAACGAACCAGGCCTTTTGGTTAGGATATTCCGAAAGCTTTGATTCTTACAATTGGTTTCATAACTACCTCGAACACCTTAATGCTGTCAGATCAAGAGATGTGAGAAGAGTTGCTGAAAAATACCTTAATCCTGACAAACGGGTCGTTGGAATTTACATCCCGGACTCTAATGAAGAAAGTACGGTTGCTTAATATGGATAATTTGTGGAGCCACCTCCCTGGTGAAAAAAATATATTAAGAACACAACTACCCAATGGGATCATTGTACTCACCAAACCGGATTTCTTCAGTCCTTCCATAGTTATTAGTGGATATTTGCAATGTGGTTCTCTCAACGATCCGAAAGATAAATTTGGTCTGGCATTATTCACATCCTATTCTTTAATGCGAGGTACGGTTTTACGGCGATATCAAAGAATTTATAATGATCTTGAAGAAGTCGGAGCTTCATTGGGGTTTGGAGCGAGTGTTCAATCCACAAGTTTCGGGGGAAGAGCTCTTAGCGAGGATTTACCTTTATTAATCAGAACATTAGCAGAAGCAGTTCGTTGGCCGATATTTCCCCCATCCCAATTGAAGCTCCTTCACGCTCAAATGCAGACCGGTTTACAAATTAGACAACAAGACACAAGCGAGCGATCGTCAATTCGATTTGATGAAGTTCTATTTCCAGGCCACCCTTATGGCGTTCCGGAGGAGGGAACTCTTGAAACCATCAGAAATATCCGCCGAACAGATCTTGTAAATTTCCACAAGAAATATTTTAGCCCAGAGGGAATGGTGATTGTGGTGGTTGGAGCCATAGAAACGAATCAAGTAATTGATTTGATAAACAAAGAATTTGGGGATTGGAAAAACCCAAATTACACTTCTCCTTCCGCGATTCCATCGGTTCCATTGAATAAAATTTCATATCGTGAACATATTGAAATACCCGGAAAATATCAAACAGACATCATTTTGGGTGGGTATGGGCCAAAAAGAATTTCCGAGGATTTCCAGATTGCTTCATTAGGAAATCATATTCTTGGTCAATTCGGAATGATGGGTCGAATTGGTGAAGCGGTACGAGATAAATCCGGTTTAGCATATTTTGCATCCACAGCCTTGAATGCATGGCAATCTGCTGGAACATGGGAAATTACTGCAGGGGTTAATCCTTCCAATATTGAAACAACAATAAAAATAATTCAGGATGAAATTCAACGGTTTTTAAAAGAACCTGTGACAGGCCAGGAAATTGAAGATGCAAAAGCAAGTATTATCGGCATGATACCACTCTCAATCGAATCCAATTCAGGAGTAGCCAACGCGATCATTCGGATGGAAAGATACAATCTTGGTCTTAATTATCTGCAGGAATTCCCTGGAATGATTAATAAAATCACAAAAGAAGACATCCTTTCAGTTGCGAGAAAATACCTTGATCCTGACCAAATGGTAATAATTAGTGCAGGAACACAAAATGCTTAGAAATGGTGTTGATCTTATTGAAATTAGTAGGTTATCTGATCTTAACCCATCCATAAAAAATCGTTTTCTTTCGCGGGTTTTTACCAAGAATGAAATTGCTATATGCGGAGAAAATGATGCCAGTCTAGCCGGCAGATTTGCAGCCAAAGAAGCAGTAGCAAAGGCGTTAGGAACTGGCATTGGTGAGATCCATTGGAAAGACATCGAGATCCTACAAAAAGACAACGGAGAACCAGAACTCGTATTGCACGCAAAAGCCAAGCAAATGGAAGACATTTTAGGAATAACTGAATGGGCTATCAGCATTTCACACAATCGTTCCATGGCCATAGCATTTGTCATCGCATTATAAGAAGTTTTCAATCAAAACCTGTCTGATAAACAGGTACAATTAATTAAATGAAAATTCTTGCTGTAAGTGACGTTGAATTAGGTTTTTTATATCAATCATCCATCGTCAATCGTTTTTATGATGTGGACATAATTTTCAGTTGTGGTGATTTGCCTCATTATTATCTTGAATATATGATATCTATGTTGAATATCCCCTTGTATTATGTCAATGGAAATCACGCCCACAAAATAGAAATCACCACCGGGGGAGAAAGAAAATACCCCTGGGGGGCAATCAATTTACATAAAAAATGCATTACCGATGATACGGGTTTGTTATTAGCAGGGATAGAAGGATGCTTACGGTATAACCAGGGACTGTACCAGTATACCCAATCTGAAATGTGGTCATTGGTATTTAGTATGGTGCCAAAATTAATCATTAATAAGATTAAACATGGAAGATTCCTTGATATTTTTATTTCTCATGCTCCTCCATGGCAAATACATGATGAAGATGATTTACCTCACCAGGGAATAAAAGCTTACCGCTGGTTATTAAAGGTTTTTCAGCCAACCTACCACTTTCATGGACATATCCATGTTTATCGGAATGATGTAGTCACAAAAAGCCGGTTTCATAAAACAGACGTAATTAATTGTTATGGATATAAAGAATTATTTTTTGATATTCGTCCATACATAACTTCAAATTAAATAGGAATAACCTGATTTCTCACCCCCAACCAAATATGGTCTGGGGATAGGTTTGGGTTAAAAAAGACTTCAATATCCTTAACTGGATTAATAAGGAGCTCTTCAAGTTTTGGATTTAATGAACAAATTGTTGGTTGATTCCCAAATTTATTTTGATAATACTTGATAGCAGCATGAATTTTTTCGTTCACATTTTTGTGGGGGTCGTTATCTATCCAAATCATTCCTGTAACCATAATTCTCCTGACATTATTTACCTTGCAATATTGGTGCCCAAAAGTGCACCCAATTGGATCCAATTTTGGTGACAAAATTTTGATCAGAGTTCAATTTTGCTAATTCCGATTTAGGAATGAATTCATTTAATGCCGAGGGACCATTCGATTGTACTTGTCCATAAATTTTCGTTTTAAATGTATTAATCTTTTCAATCCCTTCCGGATTTTTTTGTAAATCCAATCCCGATAAAACCCAAATCCTGGAAGCAGCACCATGTTTTACTAACCAATCCAAATGGATGCGAACATGTAAATCCAATTTGGAGATCAATTCAAAATCATCAATAAACAAGACAACCGCTGGACCATGATTTTTTCTATTTACCCTTTCCTCAGCTTTTTAGAAAGAAATAAAATCCAATCTTCTGTTGAATTCTCATAATCTCCAGAAATACCAGCACAATACGAGAAATCTGGATCGAATTCTTCAATTAAATCCATCCATTTTTCCGGATAATGGCTAATGATGACAAATTGAAAATTAGTGGGATGAGAATAGGAAATCGCAGATTTCATAATTACGGTTTGAAATTTACGAATGGAAGGTAAATGATCATTAATTAGCAGAATTGAACCTGGACGAGGATCATCTAAATCGAAAAGAATTGGTATGTTACCCGTTTTACCTAAAATCGCTGTTGCTTCTGGAATGTTGGGGTATTGACTTATAAGTGAATCAAATGAAAAGTAGTTACTATTATTTGTGGGCTTATGAATTTTCTGACTAGAAAGATTGTTAATTAGTCGTGATTGAACATTTAGGTGAGTCATTTCGTCCTCCAGAATATTTGTTCTATTATAGAACAAATATTCTTATTTTGTCAATACTCAATATTTATATGGATAGGAAAGATGTATGCTAAAATTTTAAGAATGTGAATTGAAATGATTTTACATTTTCCAAAATACGTTAAAATTAGAGCTAGAACAATAACGAGTAAATATCCAGGAGGTTACCGTGATAAAAGAAACAATCAAAGATGCAGAAACACGCATGAAAGGTGCAATAAATAGTCTTGAAGAAGATCTAAATGGCATCCGAACAGGTCGTGCTCATCCAGCCCTAATTGACAAATTACTGGTTGAATATTACGGTGCTCCTACTCAATTAAACCAATTAGCTACGATTAGTGTGCCGGAACCTCGACAATTGATGATTCGCCCTTTTGATGCATCCACGATAAAAATTATCGAAAGAGCGATTATTGCTTCAGACTTGGGACTCACCCCAAACAATGATGGAAAAGTGATCCGCTTAAATCTACCCATCTTAACAGAAGAGCGTCGAAGAGATTTGGTGAAAGTCACCAACAATCGTGTGGAAGATGCTCGGGTAGCATGCCGAAATGTCCGTAGAGATATCATCAAGGATTTACGTGAATTTGAGAAAGAAAAGCTCATTTCAGAAGATGAACTCAAGCATGGGGAGGATGAATTACAAAAAGTGATTGACAAGTTCATGCTTGAAATTGATAAAATTGGAAGTAATAAAACTGAAGAAATAATGGAAGTTTAGAGTCTATATGCATTCAGATCAGAATAAACTGGAAGAACTGCAGCATATCCCAAGACATGTAGCTATTATTATGGATGGGAATGGCCGTTGGGCACAAAAAAGAGGTCTTCCTCGCCTTGAAGGTCATAAAGCGGGTACTGAAAATCTTCGAGATATTATTAAAGCATGTGTTGAGTTTGGAGTTAAATACCTGACCATTTACGCTTTTTCAACAGAAAACTGGGGTCGTCCTGCAGATGAAGTTGATGGTTTAATGCATATTCTGGAAGAAGTAATTGACCAGGAATTAGAAGAACTTCATACCCAAGGTGTGCAATTAATTCATATTGGAAGGTTAGAACGGTTAGAGCCTACGTTACAACAAAAAATCGAACGATCGATTGATTTAACCAAAAATAACACCAAATTGACAGTGTGCATTGCCTGGAATTATGGTGGAAGAGATGAAATTGTTTGCGCCATAAAGAAAATCATCGAAAATGGATACAATCCTGAAGAAGTAAACGATGATATCGTCAGTCACCATCTATTTACCGCTGGAATTCCCGATCCTGACTTAATTATCAGAACTTCCGGAGAAATGCGGGTCAGCAATTTTCTGATCTGGCAAGGAGCTTACTCAGAATGGTATGTGACTCCAATACTTTGGCCAGATTTCAATCGTGAAGAATTTAGAATAGCCTTAGTAGATTTTAGCCACAGGGACCGACGTTATGGTTTGGTAAACCCTTGCAAAGAAGACCAAAATGCTTCAGACAAGGGTTAAGACAGCATTAATTCTCCTTATCCTCGGCCTTTCTGCTATTTATCTTAATAATTGGTTTTACTTTGCGTTTATCACCATCCTTTTAACGTTGGCTTCAAGAGAATATTGTCAAATTTATCAAAATGGTGGTTATCATCCTTCTACGCTGATAGTTTTGATTTCTGTTTTCTTATTTACATTATTCAGGTATCTTTTTTCTTTCCAGGGTAGTGATATTCTCCTTGCATTTGTTTTCTTGGTATCTATGACTTTTCATACTATCCAATATGAAAAGGGTAAAACCACTGGAGCGATTGATCTTGCACTAACTTTAGGGGCCGTTCTCTATTTTGGTTGGATTGGCGGATATTTTATTTCAATTATGACCCTTTCTGGAGGACAATGGTGGTTGTTGTTAACGATTGCCATAATTGCATTTGCGGATAGTGGAGCATATTTTATTGGGAAAAAATTCGGCAAGCGACAATTTGCCCCGAGAACAAGCCCGAAGAAAACCTGGGAAGGTTATTTTGCGGGAGTCTTCTTTGGAATCGTAGGAGGGGCACTTGTTGGTTTGCTCTTCAATAATTTTTATCAACCAATCAATCTCTATAATGGTTTAATCATAGGAATTATAGTGAGTGTATTTACCCCACTTGGCGATCTGGGTGAAAGTATGATCAAACGACAATTTTGTATAAAGGATTCAAGCAATTTACTCCCAGGCCATGGAGGGGCAATGGATCGTATTGATACCTGGGTATGGGGAGTCTGCCTGAGTTATTATCTGATTATATGGTTCTTCTAAACAAAAAACAGACATCTCTCGATGTCTGTTTTTCAATTCCTTTACAAATCGGTTGTTATTTTCCAAAAAGCAGTTTATTTCAAGCTGTAAACCAGACTTGCGTCAGCAGTTACGATCATTTGACCAGCGGAGATTGGAGCAGCAGACTGCGTTACAGAATAGCCACCACCTTTTGCGTCATACACTGGTTGAGGACTTCCATTGGAGTAGACGCTGATATTTTGTACTTCTCCTAAAGTGATTCCAGCTAATTCAGCTAATTCCAGAGCCTTTGTAGTAGCATCTTCAATCGCTAATTTTCGGGCGTCCGCTTCGGCTTGTTTGCGATCTTCCACATCAAAAGTAATACCATTGATTTGGTTTGCACCACTTCTTACTACTGCATCAAGGATCTCACCAAGTCGATTTAAGTCACGCACTTTGACATTAACAGTGTTTTCAACAATGTACTTCAACTCTGTTGGCTGTCCATCCATGCCATAATTCTGAAATGGATAAACATTAAAGGCAGTAGTTTGAATATCCAGCGGGTCAATTCCATTATCTGCTAAAACAGACGAAATTGATTGAGCTTGTTTGTTATTATCAGAAAGTGCGGTAGCAACATCCAAGGCTTCACTGCGTGTCCCAATATTAATATAAGCTATATCTGGAATCAGATAAACTTCTCCACGACCACTCACACTCATTGTTCTAAGGGTATCTTTTCCCAATGGTGCAGCACTACCACATGCACTTAACACTATCGCTAACATTGCGATTATTGATACAAATACTAATTTTATCTTCATAAATACCTCCAAAGGCGATTTCTAATTTCCATTTATATATAAGACGAAACAGCTAAAAATTAGTTCCCAAAATAAAAGAGGTCGCTTATGGAATTTAAGCAACCTCTCAAAGGCAATCAATCGTAATTAGGGATGCTCAACACGGAGCGAACCAAAAGGTAGATTGACTTCTAAGTTGTATTCAGGGATTCCGGCCTCTTCGGAGGAGATAATATCGCCATCTCGCGAAAAACCTTCCCCAAGTGAAACGGTTGTGAAACCTGTGTTCACATTAATCCTTACCGGAATTCCATCAGGAATAATCAAAACCATTTCACCAATAATACATTCGAAATTTGCATCCAAAGTGTCAATGTCAGGTAAAACTACTTCCATTTTCCCAATAACGAGTTCTGAATTTATATCCTCAAGTGTAATTTCGGAAAGATCAAGTTTCTGCTCACCCAGTATCTGATTGATATCTATCAAGATTGGTTTCTGTGGATTCAAAGATAGTTCCCATGGGAAACCATTGTTCATATTCCCAGGGGGGAAAACTACATACCCAGTACTCTCAATCGAAATTTTATGTGAATTTCCGACAGTTTTTTCATCTGTGTCAAGGTTTTCACTTGCGGCTATAAAAACTTCACCTGCCACAGCAGGTCCGTTCTCTTTTCCTTCGTTAAGAATCAATTTACCAGCGATGGTTTCTAGACTTAATTCAACTTTTTCAACATTTTCATTTTCGAATTGAATAGGTGTAGATACAGCATTTCTTACAAATGGGCCTTGCAAAATAAACCACAGAAAACCCAGCACCACCAGTATTGAAAAACCAGCCCCAATAATTGCGCCAATTGCAGATTGTCTTTTGAAAATAATTTCTAATCCAAGTGCAATTATCAGGATTGGCCAAAAATTAATCACAATTTCCCAGGTGGACATTGAGAAGAAACCAAAATTCGCGAGTAAAAGGATTACACCAATTCCCGTATTAAAAACAACACCAACCCACTTTCTGTTCAATAAATCATCCAATGCGCTAAAGATGAACAACAATGGCCAAAATCGAAGAATAATACTCCATGCATTTCCGGGCATCATGTCTAAATTGGTTAGCAGAAGTACTACTCCGATGAAAATGATAATGAGTGGAAAGGATAAGTTAACAGGTCTTCGCTTGCGAGTTGAATTCAAATTTTCAGCCATGGATTCTCCTATGATTTCTTAGGAAGTAATGATCTTACAACCAAAAAGCCACCAAAGGCGATTAGGATGAATGCCCAGACCATACTTGAAATATTGAAGTCATCAAAGATGGCGAACAAACTCACCAAAAATAATATTCCGGCTGGGATAAATGGCCATTGTCGATTGCCTTCCATTCCTGGCAAAATCGTCAACAGAATAAATGTTAATGCGATTCCCATCAGGAAGAAACCACCACCATCGAAGGAAGTTAAGCCACTGATCAATACAGTAAGCCCCAAAGACGCAAGAACACCTCCAGGAATGATCGCCCACCAGTTTTTGTTGTTCATAATGTACACGATCCAAAATGCTGCACTGATACTGAAAAAGAGGATCGCTCCACCCAATTCACCCTCAAAATTCGGAAACAATGCTGAAATCAGAATAATGGCTGATAATCCAAGTAAAACTAATCCGGGAATAATAGCCCACCAGGCAGTACGATTTTGAATTAGATATAAAATAAACGCCAATCCCCCTAACCCAAACAATGCCCCCCACAGGACACCACCAAAAGGAATGATTCCAATAGAATCAAGAATAGAAGCGATTCCAATCAAGACCAGAACCCCACCGAGAAAAACATGCCAGTTCGTTTTTAATTTCATTTTGACCTCACACTCAAAATTTATGATGGAAATAACTTTCGTCAAACCTAATTAATTAATACGAAATAAAGTAATAAAAGTTGCAATAGATATACAAAAATTATACGATTATTCATTAATATCTTGACACTTTTTATTATCATTATATAATAAGAGTTAAATAGTCAGATTAATTTGGAGAAATATGAGACTCAATTGCATGTGTATGAGGCGGGGCTTTAAATAATAGCCGACGCCTGAAAAAAGAAAATTATTCACAGTCATCGAATTCAGGTTGCGGCTCCAAGCCCCGCTTTTCTTAACCTGCCTGATCACCCGGTGGCTGTATTTTTTTAACCTAGGAGATAGAATGAAAATCGCAAATGATATAACTGAATTAATTGGAAATACCCCCTTGGTTCGTTTGAATCGCCTAACCAAAGGGATGGAAGCAGAAGTGCTGGTGAAATTAGAATATTTCAATCCTCTTCATTCCGTAAAAGATCGCATCGGTGTAGCAATGATTGACGCAGCCGAAGAAGCTGGACTTATCAATCAAGATTCCACAATCGTCGAGCCTACCAGTGGAAACACTGGAATTGCTCTCGCCTTTGTTTGCGCTGCCCGAGGATACAAACTTAAAATCATCATGCCTGATACCATGTCTCTAGAACGTAGAATTCTCTTAAGAGCTTTGGGAGCTGAATTGATCCTGACTCCTGGGAGTGAAGGGATGCCTGGGGCAATCAATAAAGCCAATCAACTTGCTGAGGAAGATCCTAGTGTCTTCATTCCGCAACAGTTTCAAAACCCTGCCAATCCGGAGATTCATCGCAAAACAACCGCTGTTGAAATATTGAATGACACGGATGGATTGCTGGATTATTTTGTAGCTGGAATTGGTACTGGCGGCACAATCACCGGTGTGGGGGAAGTATTGAAACGACATAACCCCAACATAAGAATCGTTGCAGTGGAACCATCTGATTCTGCTATTTTGTCTGGTGGTGAAAAAGGAAAACACCCCATTATGGGGATTGGTGCTGGGTTCGTGCCGGATGTATTGAACACTAAAATCTATGATGAAATCATCACCGTCTCCGGCGAGGATGCATTTACAACTGCCAAATCAATGGCTTCTCAGGAAGGACTATTGGTTGGAATCTCTTCTGGAGCAGCCACCTGGGCTGCCCTGCAAATTGCAAAACGTCCGGAAGCAGCAGGAAAAAGAATTGTGGTGATCATACCTTCATTTGGTGAACGATATTTGAGCACCTCGCTTTACGACGAGTATAAAGAGTAGAGGAATAAATGAAAAATTTATTTATAAAATTACGCTCAGACCTGGAAGCGGCACAAAGTCGCGACCCAGCTGCCCGCAATAAAGTAGAGATAATTCTGCTTTATTCAGGATTGCACGCGATATGGTCTCATCGTATTGCGCATTGGTTCTGGGAGCACAAAATGTTCCTCATTGCAAGGTCTATTTCCCAATTTTCAAGATTTCTAACCGGAATTGAGATTCACCCTGGAGCAAGGATAGGAAACGGGTTTTTCATCGACCATGGAATGGGAGTGGTGATTGGAGAAACCGCTGAAGTCGGAGAAAACGTCACTTTATATCATGGTGTCACCCTGGGTGGAGTAAGTATTGAGAAAGGAAAAAGACATCCCACCTTACGTGATAATGTGGTGGTTGGAGCTGGAGCAAAAATCCTGGGAGCAATAGAAATTGGCCCGGGGAGTCGCGTGGGTGCGAATGCTGTTGTTGTAAATCCTGTTCCTGAAAATTCAGTTGTGGTAGGAATCCCTGGTCATATTGTAAAAAGATCAAATCAGGTAGTCGCGAGTGCCCCGGATCTACACCATGATTTACTGCCGGACACGATTGGAAAAACTGTCGAAGCAATCCTTGAACGAATGCAAAAAATGGAAAAAAGAGTCGATTTATTTGCCCATTCCCATCCAATGTTGGAAGTAGATGAAAATACAAATGGGAATGGAAAAGTAAAATCAGAAATACATGCACCAGTGGATGGTGTCTGGATGGGAGAGGATTTTTCGATTTAAGAAATTACTTACGAATGAAAGCCCGGAAAACAACGATTACCAATCCGACCAGACAAATAGCTGATATCCCCCAACCGATTATTTTGCGTTGCTGTTTCTCCATTGAATAAACTGAGAACGGTGGTTTGGGAGTCTGTGTCGGTGTTGGAGAAATCGTTGGAGATGGGGACGGGGTGACTGGCGTATTGGTTGGAGTAAGTGTTCTGGTTGGGGGAACTCCTGTATTGGTGATTGTAGGGGATAAGGTTGCTGTTGGAGCTAATTGCACCAATAGCCGTTCTCCGACAAAAATTTGAGGGGTTGGAACCAGGTTGTTCCATCGAATAATATCTTCTATCGTAACACCATAGGCAATCGCGATAGACCAAAGTGCTTGTCCATCTAATACTTGATGAATGATCGATCCATCCAATTGAGGAGTGGCGGTGATAACATCACTCACCAAATTTGGGTCTGGTGTAATTTGGAAGTTAATTGTTGGTTGAGCTTGCAACCCTAAATCAATTTTTTGTACTTGAAGTACGTAGTAAACGAAGCCATCCTTTTCAGCAACACCAGCACCAACTTTTCCAAATGGCACACCAATCAATGTATTCCAATATTCTGTATCAGTCCACAAAGAATAGACAACAACCTGCACTGTCAGGTTAGCACCCCCTGCCCTATTCTCAATAATCCCAAGAGAAGCAGGAGACGAGCCATCCGCGCGATTATCTGTAACCTGCCCGATCTCAGCCATGTAATTAGCATGAGTCTGGGCGGATGACATCAAAGTCTGATCGATTTCATAGGGTGCAAGATTATTGTCTTCTCGTAATGAATTGACAATATTGATTAGTTCTACCTGTTTGTTGGTTTGCCCAGATACCAATGAACCAGGGGTTATTGAAAGAAATAAGAAAACTATATCAAATATGAAAATAAAAAATCGACGCATCGGTGAAAATTATACCCGATGCGTCGATTTAATTCACGATGTAAACTAAGATAAAGAACGCTCTTTGAAATTTGTTCCCATTGCTTCAGCGATCAACAAAAAATCACTAGCGGAAACCATACCAATAATTAATCCTGAATCATCACTCACCGGAAGGTGATGGATATGTTTATTACGCATTAAGGTCGCACACTCTTTTACAGAGAGGTTTTGAGCGGCTGTCACCACTGGCGATGACATGATATCCTTCACGAGAACTTCTTTGGGATTTCGATTTTCAGCTACAATCTTGTCACTAATATCTCTTGATGTAATAATTCCAAATTCTGGATTTTCCTCACTCTTGCGAACCATAACACTATTAATATACCTTCTCCGCATAATGCTGAGAATTTCATATACCGTTTGATCCGGATCAACAAAGACCACAAGATCAGCCATCCAATCTCTTACGGTATGTTTTTCATGCATATCGCATAACTCCTTTCCAATAATGATGATCATTAATCAGATCAATACCTATACTTAGTATATAAAATTGCACCATTGAAAATCAAGTTATTAATCAGTTGAAAATCACCATTTCGCTTGATTTAAGTACTAAAATACCATAAAAGCAGTCATAAATACTTGAACAGAAGAAGGATTGATGAAAAATTAATTTTTCATCAATCTCATTCCATTTAAAATTACAATTAACACAGAAGCTTCATGAATTAACATTCCACCCGACATGTGAACTTTGCCTAAAATCACCCCTGCCAAAAGGAAAACAACTGTCAGAAGCGCAATCACGATGTTTTGAGTTATATTTTTGATAGTCAATTTTGAAATTCTTAGTGTCTCTAATATCTTCGTCAAATCATCAGACATCAAGGCAACATCAGCTGTCTCCAAAGCTACATCTGTGCCAGTGATACCCATAGCAAATCCTAAATCAGCGGTTGCTAAAGCTGGGGCATCATTGATTCCATCCCCAACCATTGCTACAATATTTCCCTCTTTCTGAAATTGATTAATCATTTCCAATTTTTGTTCAGGCAATAATTGAGAATGTACATCATCAATTCCAATTTTTGATCCAACAGCATTAGCAGTAACAGAATCATCCCCAGTCAGCATAACAATTCTTTTGACGCCAATTTTCTTGATTTTTTTCAAAATTCCTTTCACATTTTCTCTCGGTTTATCAGCAACCGCGATTATTCCTTTAATGGCATTTGTATAAGATACCAGGACTGTTGTTTTCCCCTCTAATTTCAATCTCTCTTGTAATTGAAGGAGTTCTTCCGGAATTGGTAATCCTAAATCCTTCATAAACTGAGTGCTTCCAACAGCTATTTCATTATCATTGTGTGCAACCCTCACGCCGCGACCGGTGAATGTATCAAATTTTTCTGCATTTTCATCGGATTTCAATTCGGCTTCTTTAACGATAGCTTTTGCTAAAGGATGTTCTGACCCGAATTCAGCAATCGCTGCAATGTATAACAATTTTCTTTGATCGTCATCCCAGATCTGATTTCCAGATGATGGCAAAATTGAATCACCAAAATTCGCTTCTACTTGGCGAATTCCATCAAATGGGATTACATCTGAGACATAAGGCTTGCCTTCAGTGATCGTTCCTGTTTTGTCGAAGGCAATGAGTGAGATTTTTGCAGCGTTTTCCAGATATTCTCCACCTTTGATCAAAATGCCATTTTTAGCTGCTCGTCCTATACCGGCAACTACCGACACAGGCGTGGAGATGACCAGTGCTCCAGGGCAGCCAATCACTAATAGAGTTAATGCTAATTCTATATCACGGGTAATGATATACGAAATAACGCTCAAACCGATTATAAATGGGGTATACCATTGTGAAAATTTTTCAATAAAGCGTTGGGTTGGTGCTTTTTCATCCTGGGCATCTTCTACTCTTCGAATGATTTTTGCAAGGGTTGTATCCGCACCAACATGCTCTGCACTCACCTTGAGTAGCCCATCCAAATTGACTGTTCCAGAAAAAACTTGCGATTCCACCTCTTTCTCTACCGGCATCGATTCGCCAGTGATAGCGCTTTCATCAACCGATGAGTACCCTTCTAAGACAAATCCATCAACAGCAATTTTTGATCCAGGTTTGAGAATTACCAAATCCTTTATTTTCACTTCTCCAGGGCTTATTTCGATTTGTTCACCATTTCTTTGAACCAGTACGGTTGTTGGTGCAAGATCCAGTAAATTTTGTAAAACTTTTCTGGTTTGGTTTAAGGTGCGGGCTTCCAAATATGCACCAAAAATAAACAGGAAAGTTACAGCTGCTGCTTCCCAATATTCACCGATGACAATAGCACCTGTAGAGGCAATCGTCACCAACAATTCGATACTAATATGTTTGTTTCTGAGACTTCTGAATGCCCTGATCGCAATATCAAATCCCGCAATCACCGCGGCGAGTATCATCAAACCATCTTTGATTTGGTTTTTTTGGAAAAATTTTTCAACCCCAAAAGCAAGGAGGATTAATAAACCACTCACGACAACCAGCATCAACCGACGAGTCGTGGGTTCGTTTAGCTTTTTCAAGAATTTGTGCATTTCCGCTCCTAAAATTTGGATCCCTGAATTAACCCAGGGATCCAGGTGGTTAAAATTGTGAAATTGTGCTCTCATATCCAATTGACCTAACAACTTCTTTCAATCGATTTGGTTCAACCAGATTTTCATCGTGTTGGACCTCTATTCGACCACTATTGAAAAAAACTTTCGCTTCAGTAACGCCTTTTTCTGCTAAAAGCGCTTTTTCAATTTTTGCAATACAAGATGGACACGACAAATCCTTAGATCTTAAAATGGTTTTCATTTGAACTCCTTATGAATTTATTTATTCTCAGGATATCTTTTTCCCCCAAACCATGTATGATCTAGATCAATTAATTACAACCAGCTACAGACTTTAGAATTCTAAATTGGAATCATCTGTGATATTTTTTAATGCATCAATATTTATTATTTTTACCCACTGTCTTCCAGTAATGAGGTAGGAATATTTCTTAAACTTACTCATTATTCTGGAGACTGTTTCCGAGGTTAATGCAGTCATATTTGCGATGTCTTCTCGGGAGAGTGGTAATTGTATTAAGAGTCCATTCTCACTTTTTTCCCCTAATTTCTCTGCAAGCAACAATAGCATAAATGCTATTCTTTGTTCAGCGGTAGATGTACTTAGAATTCGTATAACCGATTGTGATCGAGCCAGACGTTCATGGATACTATCCATGACATTGATCGCGACCTGTGGAAAAATTTCAAGAATTTTTCGAAATTCTATGTTATCTATACTAATTACACAAACAGGAGTTTGAGCGTATGCACTTTCCTGATATTTGGTAAATTGAGGATGAGCAAAACTTCCAAAAAAATCTCCAACAGTTAATATATTGAGTAATACTTCTCGTCCATCTGTTGTATTTTGAACCAATTTCACACTTCCATCTGCCATAACATACATTCGCTCTGCAGTGTTTCCTTCCAAGTAGATCATTTCACCCATTTGATAACCACGATCAACAAATTTTTCATTGATTTTAGCAATCTGATTTCTATTCAGACTTTGAAAAAATGGCAATTTACTCAAAATGTATAATCGTAAGTCCAGGCTACACATGTGAGGTTCTATGTGATCCTGATCTAAAGGTGTAAATCTATTCACCACTGCTCCTTCGACTGAAAGTTATAAGGTTAATTTCTTTCCCATCCATAACTTTTCCTCAGTTTTATTGTAGCTGATTATGGTTTATTTCTGGACGATTTATCAAACCTTGTGATATACTTGGTCGGCTGCGAAAAGCAGTAATTACACACGCTTTCTGACCATATCAGCGTGCATCCTGGATGTTCTGATAACTGGGTAGACGAAAGCGGAGGACTAACGAAAATAAATAAGGAGAAAGAAAAACAAATGGCATCTGTAATTTCCATGAAAGCATTATTGGAAAGTGGTGTTCACTTTGGTCATCGCACCAACAAGTGGCATCC
>CAYSFA010000052.1:0-17662 GCA_964430025.1 uncultured Anaerolineaceae bacterium
CTTCCATTCGGATAGTATTTCCCAATCCTGTTCGTTCAATGGAAATATCGAACAATTTTCCGCGAAATTCCCTTTTGATTGATAAATTCTTCCAATTTTTTGGGAGGACGGGTGAGATTTGCAATCCGTAATATGTCGGTTTAATTCCTAAAATGTATTGTGTTATAGCTACATAATTCCAGGAAGCTGTTCCAGTTAGCCAGGAATTCTTGGCTTCTCCAGGTTTTACTGCTTCTTTTCCTGCAATCATTTGGGCATACACATAGGGTTCACAACGATGCAACTCGCTCAATGATTCTCTTTTGGAAGGGTTAATTTTTAGATAATAATCAAAAGCCTGGTCACCTCTTCCGATTAGTGCCTCTCCAATCATGATCCATGGATTTGTATGACAGAACACACTTCCATTTTCTTTGTATCCAGGAGGATAAGAGGAAATTTCCCCAATATGTAAGTGATAATTTTTATAAGCTGGGTTCAATAAAACGATCCCATGTTCAAAAGATAATCGTTCCTTTACTGAATCCAGGGCAAGTTGAGCTTTTCCATCCTCAATACCTACACCAGCCATGATGCAAATCCCTTGTGGTTCAATGAATAACTGCCCATCATTATTTAAGATTGATCCGATTGGATTTCCAAAATCATCATAAGCTCTTTTGAACCATTTCCCATCCCAGCCATATTTCTCAATGGCCATCCTCATCTGGTCACTTTTTTCTGCGAACCGTTTCTGATCATCCTGTTTACCGCAATAACCAGCGATGGCTTCCATCTCCTTGGCTGCGATCATAAATAATCCTGCAATAAAAACACTCTCAGCAACTTTTCCCTCTTTATTGGTAGTGGTCTGAAAAGATTGTCCAGGAGAATCTGAAAAACAATTGAGATTTAAGCAATCATTCCAATCAGCACGTCCGATTAATGGCAAACCATGAGGTCCTAACCGGTCAATTGTGTATTGGATGGATTGATACAAGTGATCATATAGTGGCTTTTCACTGCCAGGTTTATTATCATACGGAACCTGTTCATCAAGGATATCCCAATCCCCTGTTTCTTTAAGATAAGCAGCGACTGCTAATATCAGCCATAATGGATCATCATTGAAACCGCTTCCAACATCATTATTCCCCAATTTGGTAAGAGGCTGATACTGGTGATATGCACCACCATCCGGTAATTGAGTGGCAGCTAAATCAAGTAATCTTTCTCGTGCTCGATCCGGTACGAGGTGACAGAAACCCAGGATGTCTTGTGTCGAATCTCTGAAACCCATTCCCCGCCCAATCCCAGATTCAAAATAAGATGCTGATCGAGAGAAATTAAAGGTTACCATCATCTGATAGGCATTCCAAATATTCACCATTCGGTTGGTATGAACATCAGGCGTAGTCACAATAAATTTATTTAGTAATGTTTGCCAATAATCTTTTAGGTCCCTAAAAGCTATATCAACGGAGTCTTCATTCAATAATTCCTGAATAATAGGCTTAACATACGTTTTATTAAGCGTCTGACTGCCAGGAGGATCAAATTTTTCCTCTCGAGGGTTCTCGTGATACCCTAACAGGAAAATTATCCTGCGAGATTCCCCGGGGTCTAAATTGATATGCAAATGATGGACACCAACTGGTTGCCAACCATGTGCCATGGAGTTATGGGTTTTCCCTTCGGCCACACCAATTGGATTGTCCCATCCACGATAAGGACCAAGGAATTCCTCTCTTTGGGTTTCAAAACCAGTTATGGATTGTGAACAGGCAAAATAAGCAAAATGATCTCTTCGTTCTCGATATTCAGTTTTATGGTAAATGACATTATCTTCAACTTCAACTTCGCCGATTGAATAATTTCGTTGGTAATTATTGGAATCATCTACCGCATCCCATAAACAAAATTCAATCGCTGAGAAAATATCAAGAGCCACTTTTTTTTCATTCAGGTTGGTTACTTCGAAATCCCAAACCTCCATGTTCTGCCCAATTGGAACAAAATACTTTGTTTGTGAATTAATACCATTTTTTTTGGATTGAATGATGGTGTATCCAAGCCCCTGTCTGCATTGATACTCCTCAAGTGTGCTTTTGGTTGGTTGCCAAGAGGGAGACCAAAATTCTTTATCATCTCTGATATAGATATACCTTCCACCTACGTCCAAAGGAGCATTGTTATAACGGTAACGAGTAATTCTTCTCAATCTTGCGTCTTTGTAAAAGGAATAACCACCAGCAGTATTAGAAATAATTCCATAATAAGCCTCAGTGCCCAGATAATTGATCCAGGGTAAAGGTGTGTCTGGTCGGGTTATCACATATTCAAGTCGTTTATCATCAAAAAAACCAAATTGCATAGAAGAACCTCGGAATTATCATTTAAAATCTGACATACGAAACCAATCCTAATGAATCATCATTGGGACAAACCAATAATTCAATAGAAATTCACTAAGATAAATTTGATTACTCTTTGACAGCACCCATCGAAATACCATTTACAATGTATCTTGAGAATAAGAAGTAAATGATAATGATCGGAATCACGGAAGCTGCCAATCCTAAATAAATCGCACCATATTCATGACGATAAACATCACCACGTAATGTCTGTACCAGCATTGGTAAAGTATATTTTTGTCTTGAGGTAATCAAAATGTATGCATTGAAGAAATTATTCCAGGCAGCAACGAAAGTAAAGATACCTAAGGTGAAAGCACCTGGGGCAGCGATTGGGAACATAATACGATGAAAAATACCTAACTCACTGGCACCATCAATACGACCTGCATCAATTAAATCCTGAACAATAACTGATTCCAGGTATTGCTTACAAAAGAATACAGATCCAGCGGAAGCGATGCTTGGAAGGATTAAAGATAAGTAATTATCAGTTAATCCAAACCTGGACATGTATTGGTAAAAACCAATAATCGATAACTGCATCGGGATCATAACCAGTACTAAAATAAAATTGTACAGAAACTTCTTTCCTTTAAAGTTATAGGCAATGATGCCGTAAGCGGTAAGCATTGAAAAATAAATAGTGATTACTGTTGTCGCCGCTGCGATGATTAAACTATTCCAAAAACCTAATGGTAGGTCCAACCCTTTACTGAGAAGAATTTTATAGTTGGTAACCAAATATTGGCTTGGAAGTAAACTGATTCCTTGCTGGATTTCCACGGTTGATCTTGTTGCATTTACTAATAACATCCACACCGGAAGTAATGTGACAACCAAAAGAACCGCAAGGAAAATATAAATGAAAAATCGCATGATTCTGGTGGAAAGCGTGTAATTCTTGATCATCCTATTTTCTCCCCGAAGACCTTCTTCATTGGTTCATTATCCGTTTTTTCACGTAATAGGTAAAAGATTAATAAAGCAACAAAAGTGGTCATGATAAATACCATGACACCAATTGTGGAGGCAGCCCCAATATGTCCCTGACTGCTTCGAAACCGCATATACATCATAATATTATTGGTAAGAATTGCATTTGCGGGGCTACCCCTCCCATCTGTTAATAACATGGGGATGTCAAACATCTGCATTCCACCAACCAGGGAGGTTACTAACACATAAATCATTACAGGTTTTATTAATGGGAGGGTTACATATCTGAACATTTTCCAAATATTCGCACCATCCATCACCGCAGCTTCATATAAAGAGGGCGAAATAGAGGTGATTGCTGCCATGAGTAAAATAGTTGTCTGACCATACCACATCCACCATTGAATAAACACTACTATTCCTCTGGCGATTTCCTTATTTCTTAAGAAATCTATGGCTTCTGGGATCATTCCAGACCTGACAAGAAATTGGTTCGCAGGGCCGTAATAAGAGAACAAGCTAAAATAAAGTGCGGCAATTGCAGCGGGCATCAATAAATTTGGCATATAAAATAACATTCGCCAAATTCCACCGCCTTTGATTTTTAATCGGGAATTGGTAAACCAAACCGCCAACAACATGGCAATTCCTAATTGTGGAATGAAGTTCATGATCCACAATTCCCAGGTATTGGTCACAGCGGTTAGGAAGGTATTATCGTGAAATAGTCGATCAAAATTTTGCAGTCCAATAAAGTTATAATCCGCTCTCATCAAAGTTGCGTCTGTGAAACTAAGGCTCAGCGTGTTGTAAACTGGATATAAGCCGAATAGCAAGAAGCCTATGATGAACGGAGCAACAAATATATAGCCGTAATTTATTTTTTTCTTTTTCTTATGGTCCATGGTCAATCCTTGGAAATGAGTCAGTGTATTTATAACTATACACTGACTCATTTTTGAATACTAGTAATTTATTTAAGGAATGATCAAATCCGGGAATTCATTGCGGACAGCATCTTTCCATAATGTCCACATTTCATCGAGGTCGATAGTACCTTCAAGGTATGAATTCAAAGGATCGTTAAGGGCACGTTGAATGGCATCATCAGAACCCTGGAAGAGACGTGCGGAAACATTTGGAGCAGCTTCAGCAAATCCACCGTAGGAGTTTTGACCACCAAGGAAGGCGCTCATTTCGGAATCATCGAAGGATGATGTGATTTTTTCTACAACAACCTGGCTACCAACAAAGTCACCAGCTGCCTGATATTGATCTTCAGGAACGGCAGGATCAATTGCTTTGAGGTATTCATTGGTGTAAACACCGGTTGCCCAATTGGTGAGATTTTCTTCATCAAGGGTGCAGAATCGGATGAATTCTTTTGCCAAATCCATCTTGGAGGATTCTTTCATTACACCTAACCATGTGCCACCCCATTGGTATGGTAATGGGCCAGTGACGACAGCCCAGTCACCGACTGTTGTACTTGCGCCATCAGCAGAGGTTGCGTTTGGAGCTAAAACGTAGGGAAGACCCCAGGTGGGTAAGAAGTAAGAAAAGACCTTCTTTGGATTTCCAGCGGCATCAGCTAGTGTATCATTCATTCCTGCAAACCAACCTTCTTGCCATTGGGTTGCGCGTGCTTCATAACCATTGTCGCGGAAAATTTTAACAGTTTCTACCATTTTATCAACCATGGGATCAACGGTTAAAGTGCCATCTACCACCCAAGGTTGTTCACGATTTGCATAGAAAAGGTTCATGAAATCACCATTGGAAGCAACCATGTAGGTATCTCCACCGGATTTTTCTTTGACTACTTCAGCTGCCGCAACGTATTTGTCCATGTCACCAAGGATTTCCTGCATTTCAGCGGGATCATCGGTTCCGAAGTATTCTTGTGCTAAACTACGGCGATAGAATAATGCACCTGGTGTAGCCTGATAAGCGAAGGCTTTAATGACTCCGTCGTAAGTACCTACATCGGTAACGAATGGGTATACTTGCAATTCTTCTGCATATGGGAGTAAATCGCCCAAATCAGCCAGGAAATCACTTTCAACATAGCTTTTCACAAATGCAGCTTCTAAGGCGACTACATCCGGAACATCAGCGGTACCAAGGGTAGCCATCAATTTTGTCTGATATTCACCATTGGTCATGGGGATCATAGTGTAAACAACATCAACATCTGGATGTGATTTTTCAAATGCAACTGCCATGGTCATGATTTCATTAGTGAATGACCAAACATTCAAAACTGTTTTTCCAGAAGCAGCAGGTTCTTCACCGGCTGGTTGTTCGGCAGCAGGTTCTTCACCAGCTGGTTGTTCGCCGGCTGGTTGTTCACCTGCAGGAGCTGCTGGTGTACAAGCAGCAAGCAACATGCTAAAAAGCACTAACAAACTAACAAATAAAGATATTTTTTTCATTTTTACCTTCTCCTTCAAATTTTGTTTTGAAAATCTTTACTAGGTTTTGGATAATCATTTATCTCGATATCTATTCCTCCTTATAACTTTCTGTATTCCGTGGTAGATGCTCAATACTACGCACAATACTGGTTTTATACAAACAATCTCGAGCGAGACGTAAAACAAACAATATTCTTGTTCACAGAAGTAGTGATTTGTGACCAAGCCAATAATCTATTCAGTAAAGTAAAAAATTTGGAATTTTTGTGAGAGCGCTCCCAATATATTTTATTTAAATATACTCGAATTTCCAATACTAAGGGACTCATAATTACTGATTAGCCTCACTGGAATTTTCAGAAGTTACCGATTCAAACTTTCTTTCAATCATTTTCACAACCAGGTTTGAATTCCAACCATTATTCATATTATCCGCCAAATTACTCCCCTTTCCTTTCCTTTATCTTTGCTGTCGAATCTCTTATGATAAGCTCTGTTGGAAGTTCAATTCGTTGATGTGAATGATTTGGGTTTGTAAGAATATCTAGCAATATCTGGGCAGCAGTTCTTCCCATTTGCTCCAAAGGTTGTCGAACAGTTGTTAAGGAAGGCCGTACCAAGGAGGATTGTGGAACATCATCAAATCCAATGATTGATACATCTTCCGGAATTCGTAACCCTCTTTGCCGAACAGCGTCCATTGCTGCCACCGCCATAACATCATTCGATGCAAAAATTGCTGTAGGTGGTTTTTTAAGGTCAAGAAACCGATTCGCACCTTCATATCCATCCAATTGGGCGAAAGACCCTTCAAAAATGAGATCATTATTCAAAGGAATGCGGTTATTCTTTAAGGCTGCTTTATACCCTTCCAATCGGTCAATGGCGCAACCAAGATCCAGCCAGCCCGTAATGAAACCTATTCGTCTATGGCCTAATTGAATCAGATAATTGGTTGCATGGTAAGCTCCCTGCCAATTTGTTGATCCAATTGCAGGACAATCTTCACCAGTGCCCTGATGATCGATCAGGACAAATGGGAAATACTGACTTCTTAGTAATTCAACATAATCAAGGGGATTTCGAGGAAGCACCAGGATCAAACCATCCACCATACCTCGAACAAGGTTATATACATAGTCTATTTCTTTGGTTGCTTTACGATGGGTGGTGTAGAGCATTAGGTCAAAGGAAGCTTCCCCAATTACAGCATCAATGCCCCGAATGATCTCTCCAATGTAACCCGTTCCTAAATCAGGAACCAATAACCCCAATGTATTTGTCTTTCCCCCTGCCAGACTACGTGCCTGACGATTCGCAACAAAATTTAATTTATGCATGGTCTCCAAAACCCGCTTACGAGTTTCTTCTTTTACATGCACATCATTATTTATAACCCTTGAGACAGTACCAAAAGATACACCTGCTTCTGCTGCAACATCCACAATTGTAACTTTCCTGGTAAGTCTATTCATAAATTCTAACAATCCCCCAACCACCCAAAGTTCTGAGTAAATATTGGTGCTGAATGTACTTTAGAAAAGAATGAGAATTTTTTATGTTTCAATTATTCGATCTTTCACTACACGTGAAATTTATCATTTTGAAAAGTAGAAATTCTTGGGAATAACACCTAAAAACAATCAAAAAATTGGAAGCGTTTACATGAATACTTTAGCATATTTGAAATTTAGAGTCAAGTAGTAAAATAATAATTCATAGATTTTAGCCTTTTGCTACAATCACCAGGTGTTATTGTCATATTCATTAAACACAAAACTCTCCTTAAAAAGGAGTTTTGCGGATAATCAATGCAATTAACTACTTTGTTGCTGGCCTATAGAATAACAACCACACAAGTCTTTCGGCAGCCCATCCAACTAGACCATAGACGATCATAGCGATAATCGTTGATACTTCAAAAACCATATTCCCAACTGCTGGGGTTGCTGTTAGGCCTGAAAAGGGGAATACAAACAGATCAGTAATTTTGTATAAAAATGCTGCAAATGGGTTTCCCGGGTTGGCTGCAATTAATTTCAGAAACACTCGTAATCCTAATAAAGCTTCTAAAATCCCCAGAATGAGCCAGATGAACTGTGTCGCTTTGAAGGTAAAAACTTTGTTACTCTGAGTTTCTGAGATTGTTGAGGTCTGTAGTTGATTATTACTCACATCATTGTTCACATTTTCACTCATATTATCCCTCCAATTTTTCCTCACGAAACTTATTATCTAAAATTCAAGTGAGTTGATGTTAATAGGACATAATTTGTCCTAATTTATTCTATCAAATCAGGAGTACATTTCAAACCGATTTTTAATGTTTCTTATTTTTGACATGCGGTTATGCTTCCCCCTCATATAAACAATCCCTAATTTTTGATTAATTGTGCCTTGAGATGATAATCAGCTTTCATTGGCGATTATTAATTGAATATATGTTTGATCCTCCTGATATGAAGAAACCGTAATTACTGTGGTCCGATCTCCTTTCATGAAAGCTTTCATCGAAGCACCTTGCGCAGCCATCTCTGAAGTACTGACCAACTCCCAATTGGAGGTCACCATCTCATTTTCGAAAAAGCTCATCACCGTTTCGCGATTTTCATTTGTAGAGTAAGAAAACATCAACGACCCTTCCGCAGTTGTGATGGTTACATCACCATTGTTGGGTGTAAAAACCGGAATGTCCTCTGGAAGGTTCTCGATCTTATCCACAGAAGATAGGGTTTTCGTCGCAACGATCATTTCAGTGGATGTGGCTTGTGGTGCCATAGTCGCTTGCATTGGTGGTTCGGTAATTTCCAGAGGTCGATTTTGATCCATGGTTGTGGATATTGGTGTGCTTCCAATTCCTGCAATTATTGTCGGTTCTTTTCCTTTAAATGGATCCAATTTAGATAAACTCAAAATAAGGATCAAGATTACACATCCAACCACGAGAAGAGCTCCTCCTCCAATAATCAGAGGTAACCACTTTTTTCGATTATCTTCTTTTCCACCTTTTTGGATAATCGATTGGTTTTCGGGAATCTTCTGTGATGAAATTTGTGTTTCTGCAACTGGAATGTGAAGTTGGGTCGGCAATGCATACTCAACGGGTCTTCCATGCAAGACCGCATTCATTGCCTCAATAAAATCTTGCATATTTTGAAAACGTAACTTCGCATCTTTTGCCAAGGCTTTGAACAATAATGTCTCAACATTCTCTGGTAGATCAGGTATAAAATTTCTTGGTCTTGGTAATGGGTCCTGAACTTGTTTAATTAAAATTGCAGCAGGAGTATCAGCCTGGAATGGACACCGTCCAGTAATTAATTCATATAAAACTATTCCTAATGCATAAATATCAGTTCTTTCATCAACAACCCCATTCCACTGTTCAGGTGCCATATAGGCTGGCGTTCCAATGCCTAACCCAGTACCAGTTAATTGGGTTTGCTCACCAGCATCCAGCATTTTTGCAATCCCAAAATCAGATAGAATTGGTTCTCCGGACTCCCCAAAAAGGATGTTTGCTGGTTTGATGTCGCGATGGATGATCTTTCTTTTATGAGCATAGCCTAAAGCTTCTGCAATGGGAATGATGATTTCAATCGCTTTTTTAAAACCAATTCTTTTATTAATGTATTGCTTCAAGGTACCATATGCCACAAAAGGCATCACTAAATAGGGAATCCCACCTTCTTCGCCATAATCTAGTACTTTCAATATATAAGGGTGATCAAGTTTTGCCAATGCCCTGGCTTCTCTTTGAAACCGGATCAAAAAATCCGAGTCAATTTGATTCATGGCTCGGATTACCTTTATCGCAACATAGCGCTCCAAACTGGGGTCATAGGCTTTATAAACCGTAGCCATTCCCCCTTCACCCAACTTTTCAATAATTTGATATTTTCCTAAGGATTGTCCAATCATTTGATCCATCCTTTATATTGGAAAAACGATTGATAAAATTGATTATATATTTTTTTTAGTTAACAATGCTTCTAAACCACTAACTAATTAAATCCTCCTGACAAATCCAGGTGGGTCAAAAAAGTATTTGCATTTCATTAGTAAATATTCTAAAATTTAGATATTATTCAAAATCACAATCCCCCAAAATTCATCACAATATCACTCCTTTAAGTGTTTTGTATTCAATCAGGTTCATTTTTATAGGTTAAGTTTACAAATAATTTTCGAGTTCAGTAATTATATCCATTACTGGTTTCCTTCCATGATTATGGTTTTTACAGGTTTTTAAAATAGATAACATCGTGTATCGGCTCATCCTTTCTACCCTAGTTTATTCGGAGGAAAAATGAATTATGTATCATCAATTTTGCAGGTTAAAGGTAATAAAGTAATTAGCGTAACGGAAAACAGCTCATTAATGGATGTTCTTACACTGATGGCAGAGAAAAAAATCGGGGCTGTTCTTGTTATGGATGAAGGAAAAATTGTAGGAATTTTTTCAGAAAGGGATTTTGTAAGAAAGGTAGCTAAGACCAAACAGATCGACCTAAATATGCCTGTGAAGGATTTGATGACAAAAGAAGTATTCGTCATTTCTTCTGATGAAACCCTAGATGAATGCATGGCAGTTATGTCCACGACAAGGATCAGACACCTGCCTGTCGTTGATGAAGGAAAACTGGTGGGTCTGATCAGTATTGGCGATGTGGTGAAATTTAGTATAGAAGATAAAGACCTCCAGATTCAAAGCATGGAGAAATATATCTTCGGTTATGGTTATGGACAATAATGGTTCTTTACAAAAAAAGTTGGGAAAAAATTCCCAACTTTTTTTAGAATATATTTTTATGCACTACTCGTTGAGTGTGAGCGTTTCCCATGATTCCAATGTTGGACTTTTTCTCGTTTTACGTTAGTAAATTGATCTAATTGAATTGGTAATTTTGGAAGATCTTTTACACTAATATGCTCAAAGTTTAATCCAGTGACTCTCTCAATCGTACGGATCATCTGAAAATCATCCCGCGTAACCAAGGAGAGAGCTGTGCCTAATCTTTCCATACGTCCAGTGCGACCTGTTCGATGTGTATAGGCATCCACAGTATCTGGAATATCATAATTAATGACATGCGATACCTGTGAAACATCAATCCCTCTCGCGGCAATATCCGTTGCAACCATTATTTTCACACGACCTCTTCTAAAAAGGTCCATAGCCTGATCTCTTTTCGATTGTGACAGGTTACCTTGCAAGGATGTGGTTGACAATCCGAGTTGTGATAACTGACTGGCAAGTTTTTTTGCACGATGTTTTGTTCGGGTAAAAACCAATATTTGCCCATTTCCACTTTCTCGCAATAGATAGAAAAGAGTGTCTAATTTACTTGATTGATCCACCGTGTACATTGCATGATTGATCGATTCAAGAGGTTGTGAGATTCCAATTTCTACGGTTAATGGATTATGTAACATTTCATTTGCCAATTTTCGAATTTCAATTGGCATGGTAGCAGAGAAAAGGAGTGTTTGCCGTCTTTCCGGCAAGAATGAGATAATTTTTCGAATAGAGGGTAAGAAGCCCATATCAAACATATGATCAGCTTCATCCATCACTAAAATTTCAACATTGCTTAATTGAACTGCTCTTTGCTCTTTGAGGTCCAGGAGACGCCCTGGGCAGGCAACCACAATATCTACACCATTTCGTAATGCTCTAATTTGAGACGATGAACTGACTCCCCCATAAATTGTTATGCTACGCAGACCTGTTTGTCTTCCTAATTGTTTTATGGTCTGGTGGGTTTGTTCAGCTAACTCACGTGTTGGTGAAAGGATCAGCGCACGAAGTTTTCCGCGAGGACCATTCATCAGGTGTTGTAAGATCGGTAAGACAAATGCAGCTGTTTTTCCAGTTCCGGTTTGTGCAAGCCCTAAAACATCTTTTCCCTGAAGAATAGATGGAATGGTCTGTGTCTGAATGGAGGTTGGATTATCATATCCAGCCGAAGATATCCCAGAATTAATCTGGGGGTGAAATGAAAAAGATTTAAAAGTCAAAATATTTCCTTATTGGTGTTGCCGTATTCACAGAATTAATTCTCTGTGTCCGCTCTGTCGCCCCGCGTTGCGGTTACACCAAGTTGTTTACGAGCGGTTTTTTACAAAATAAAACCAGGGGAAACCCCTGGTTCGTTGATAAAGTATATTAAAATCAACTGAAACACTATTCTACCACAATTACCGTATTGATGTGGACTTGAATAACCTTATCACGACTTACTCTAAAAAAATGTACTTATTTTCTTTCCTTCAATAGATTTTCTTTTATGGGTCTAAGGATATCAAAATCAGTTAAATTAATTAACTAACAAATTATTGATGTAGCGGTACAAACGACAGCTTTAATCCTGCTTATAATCGAGTTATTTTAATGTAAAATTAATAATTCTAATAAATCTTCTTGCACCCTTTTCCTGGAGTTATCTTTGAGTTTCCTAGATAAATTCAACAACTTTTTAAAACCATCGTCTTTGAGAACTCAGATAATTATTGGCTTTGCAATCCTTACAATTTTTTCTGTCACAGCTGTCGGGTTAACGGCATTAAGGCTTAATTATCAATTCCTTGAGAATGAAAAACGCCAACAAAGCCTTGATTTGGTTAAAGAATTTTATTCCTCCGAAGAAACACTGTTAACAAATATTACGATACTTACATCTTCACATATTGCATTAGATACTTGTGACTACCTTTCTGATCCCAACTCATTGCAAGAACATCTCACCAACATCCATCAAGGATTACCACAAATCGATAGTCTTATGGTTTGTAATGAATTTGGAGAGATCGTCGCTTCTGCAGGTGAAACGAGACCATTAACCAATTGTTCCCTTGATCAGAATCCAAAGTATATTACCGTTCAGGTTGATAACCATTCACAAGCATGGTTGTTAAGGGCAAGAAAAATTGAAAATGAAAGTGCTAATTCAATCATACTTGGCATCCATCTCAATGATGAATTATTAATGGAAATGTGTGACCAATGTAATTTATATCATTCTCTTCTTCAAAATGAGGAGGTGATTGCCACAAGTTTTGGAAATTTATTGGCAGAAAAAAGGAATGTCAAACTCATTCCATCCAACATCACTGATGATGAATTCAACAAATCCTATGTTATGAGTGGAAATGAATATTATGTTTCTACCTTTCCATTAAATAATAAAGGACTTAAAGTGGAAGTCGCCTTAGATGTAACAGGCTACCATCAAGCTCACCGACAGCAAGAACTAATCCTTACTTTCGTCATCGTAGGAGTTTTAATTGTCTCCATTCTCTTTGGCGCTTTCATTGCCCAATTGATTCAAAGGCCAATCACTCAATTAGTTTCTGCAACCAATAAGTTTGAAAATCTGGAATTATCAAATCCTATTGAGGTGAGGTCTACCTTACAAGAAGTAATAGAGTTGACCCAGGTTCTGGAAGAATCACGCATGAGAATTAATGGAGCTTTGATCTCACTCCAGGAAGAAAAAAAATGGAATGATTTACTATTGGAATCAATAGTCGAAGGAATAATCATTTTAGATGGGGAATGGATAGAATATTTCAGCCCTGGAGCAGAAAGGATAACCGGCCACCAGGAATACAAAGTGGTTAATAAATCAATTAATTCAGTTTTGAAATTAGCAAATCAATCCAACCCATTCCTATCCATTTTACCCCCTGGAGGTGGAAAGGTTAGAACAAGCTTTATTTTACCTGATGACACGAAGAGAATTTTGTCAATAACACATGCTGAATTTATCATTTCTGAACTAATTCACACAAAAACCGTCTTGGTATTACGAGATGTAAATGAAGAAGAAGCACTAAGTCATCTCTTAGGTTCATTTATAGGGAATATTACTCATGAATTCCGGACTCCTCTTAGTGCATTAGCTGCCTCCATCGAAATCTTAATGGAGGAAGCTGATAATTTAGAACCGCTTGAAATGCAACATTTATTAGACTCCGTGCGATTGAGTACTTTAAATCTTGAAAATCTTATCGACAACCTTTTAGAAGGGTCAAGCATTGAAACAGGACGGTTTAGAGTTAACCCACACCCTGTAGACTTGAAAAAAGTTATTCAAACTGCTTGCACTACGATCGAACCCTTATTGATGAAGTATGGTCAAAGTTTCTCCTTCGAACTTGCGAAAAATATGCCTCTTGTTATGATTGATGCAAGAAGAATAAATCAGGTTCTCCTGAACATAATCGGTAATGCCAGCAAATATGGCCCAAGTGACGAATTAATTCATATCAAAACCACAATCCTGAATGATTTTGTAGAAGTGGCAGTTGGTGACCGAGGAAAAGGGGTTTCAGAAGAATTTAAAGAAATTATCTTCTCCGGGTTCGTTTTTAATATAATAGAAAAAGATAGAAATCAACGTGGATCAGGTTTAGGATTGTCAGTGTCACAAGCTATAGTTAAAGCACATGGTGGAGAAATTGGTGTTCGTAATCGTCAAAATGGTGGAGCTGAATTTTGGTTCACGTTACCCATTATAGGTGAGGAATGAAAGTATTAATTGTAGACGATGATCGTACTTTAGCTGAAGTAATTGCTTTCACCTTTAAAAGGGAAGGATATGAAATCATTCTTGCAGAGGATGGAGAAGCTGCCTATAAACGATGGCAGGATGATGCCCCAGATCTTATCATTTTAGATGTGAATTTACCGAAAGAGGATGGGTTTAGTGTTTGCAAGCGCATTCGAGAACAATCTGACATCCCCATTATTCTACTTACGGTTCGTAGTGATGAAGAGGATATTCTGGGGGGCTTTCATTTAGGTGCCGATGATTACATCACTAAACCTTTCAGCCCTCGACAATTAATCGCAAGAGTAAAAGCGGTCATGCGTCGCACAAAAAAGCGAAGCCCAGCTACAGTAAGGAAAATTGGAAATGTTTCCTTATACCTGAATCGTCATGAATTACAAATTGATGATCACCAACCAATCCAATTGTCAGGTCTGGAATTAAGATTGATGGATTGCCTGATGATTAATGTTGGCCAAATTGTTACCCCGGAAATTATTATCGATCATGTTTGGGGTCCACAAAGTGGGGATATGGATATGGTGCGACAGCTCGTCCATCGCTTACGAGGAAAAATTGAAAAAAATCATCCCGGTCAAATAAAAATTAATAACGTACCAGGTATTGGATATGAATTAGTCGTAGTAAATATTGTGTGATTATTCACAAACTGTCACACGATTGTCACACCAATATCACAATGTTTGTTATACCTACATCATAGAATATTTTTAGAACCGAAATTTCTCAAACAGAGAAAAGATAAAGTGATCGAGGTGAAATATGTTCTATTTTGTTGTAGGTCTGGTCGTTGTAGGTTACTTCCTTTATATCGGTTTGATGAAAATAAACATTAAGCCACTAAAAATATCTTGCCCCTGTACATTTATTGCAGCAACAGCAATAGCCATCCTGTTATATGTCACCGATCATAAAGCATTGGCATGGTTTGCTTTCCTTATTGGTATTTACTTATTATCAATCACCTTATTGGCAATCCGGAAGTCAAGTCTCCAACATTTAAATTCCATATAGAAACAGTAAATCATTAATTGAGGGGTTCTCCTCTGTTCTACGATCAATTTATAAAAGGATAAATATGACAAATCAACGATTCTATTCTTCGTTACTATTTTCTGTGTCAGGAATTATCTTACTTTTGATTCTTGGCTTATCAGTTGACAATGTAACAGCTTCTACATCATCAGGAAATATCCTTCAAAATGATCCGGGAGTGATAGAGTGTTTAAGTTGTCACGCCCAATCAGACTGGCTGTACACCTTACCGAATGGGGAAGAATTGGATCTTTCAGTGGACTACGACATTTTTCGGAAATCTGTCCACAAAGATATGCAGTGTACAGAATGTCATATTGATTATGAAAAATTTCCAGCTCCACACGAAAAGATTACAGCCAAAACCTTGGATGAATACCAGGCAAGTTTCCACGATACATGTCAAAAATGCCATCAGGAACAATTTTCAGAAGTAACTGACAATATTCATAATATCAATTTTATGAATGGAAATTTAAACGCACCACTTTGCTCTGATTGCCATCAACCTCACAATCAGACACATATGGACCTTCTGGATAGCCAAAATACTTCAGGTGAAATCAGTTGGCAATCACAAATATGTGCCGATTGCCATCAAGAAGCTTATGAAGACTATAAAGAAAGCGTTCATGGTAGTGGTCTCTTACTTGATAAGAATCAAGACATGCCTGATTGTGTCGATTGCCATAACGTACATGATATTTGTGATCCATCCAACAATAATTTCCGGAAATCCTCGATAGAAGTTTGTGCAAAGTGCCATACAAATTCTGAGGTCATGCAAAAGTATGGAATAGAGACCAATGTCCTCGATACCTACATGGTGTTTCACGGTACCACCATTACCTTGCTGGAAGATTATGATCCCGATTCCTTAACCAACAAACCCACTTGCTACGATTGCCACGGTGTCCATGATGTTGGTGATAAGAACCCTCCCCCCATCGAAGCAGATATTTCCGCGATGACGCTCTACCCTGAAGTTGAAATGCAACTTGCAGGTCCTCCAATTGAAAATGTTGGTGTCACTGGCCTGGTGGTAGGTATTTTGATTGGTAGTGTTGGTGCTTTGACAATCAATCAATTATTAAAAGAACGTAAACAGGATTTGCTAGAGGAGTAAAGAAGATGACATTAAATCGCCGAGAGTTTCTAAAAACATCAGGAGCAAGTATTGCCGGACTGATGGCAATTCCAAAAACATTATCTCCCTTAACAAACTCGAATGCCGATGGATATGGAATTCTGTATGACGCCAAATCCTGTATCGGCTGCCGTAATTGTGAAGTCGCCTGTAAAGGAAGAAGAGACCTGCCATCGGCCTTCGAGCCTGAATTAGACGCGGATAACTGGACAATCATCAAACTCTATCAGGATGAAGAGAATAATCATATTTACTCCTTCGTCAAACGAAATTGTATGCATTGTGTCGACCCTGCTTGTGTATCCGCATGCCCTGTTGGTGCGATGAAAAAAACCGAAAATGGACCAGTTATTTATGATGAGACCATCTGTATTGGATGTCGGTACTGCATGGCTGCCTGTCCTTTTGATGTTCCCAAATATGAATGGGAAGAAGTCTTCCCCAGAGTCCAAAAATGCGATATGTGCGCGGATAGAATTGCGGAAGGTCAAGAACCCACTTGTGTAGAATCATGTAAAATCGGTGCGTTACAATTTGGAAAACGCTCCGAGTTATTAGCATTAGCACACCAACGAATCGAAGATGACCTCACGAATTATGTTGATAAAGTATATGGAGAAAATGAAGTTGGTGGAACATCCGTTTTGATAATATCAAAATACAACCATGACAAATTAGGACTCCCCACGCTTACCAGTTCCTCACTACCTTCATTAACATGGCCATGGATGAAGGCAGTTCCCGGAGTTGCTGTGGTAGTTGCATCCTTAATGACATTTTTATATTGGCTTACCGGGCGAAAAGTAAAATTAGCTGTACAAGAGGAGAATATCAATGACAGTAATTAGTCATCAAAGAAAAGGGCTTCAACAGTTTGGTATAGGTACATTAGTCCTCGGGTCACTCGCATTGTTTGGACTAATCCTGGTTGTTTATCGGTGGATTAATGGCTTGGGAACCACAACCGGGTTAACCGATGGACGAGGTTGGGGTATCTGGATTAGTTTTGATGTTCTCTGTGGTATCGCCTTAGCAGCTGGTGCTTTTTCCATCGCTGGTACTGTTTATATTCTGCGAATGAAAGAGTTTTATCCTATTCTTCGCCCAACTGTTCTGACAGGCTTTTTGGGATACGCCTTAGCAGCTTTTGCC
>CAYSFA010000053.1:0-17185 GCA_964430025.1 uncultured Anaerolineaceae bacterium
TCTTTATGTGATTCTCAGGTTTTTCAATCATCAAGTGGACATCGAGAGGTAAATCGGTTGCTTTTCGGCAAAAAGGCAAGAACATAGGACCTATAGTGATATTAGGAACGAACTTACCGTCCATGACATCGATGTGTAACCAATCAACACCAGCTTCCTGCGTTTCAATTAATTCTTTTTCAAAATCTAAATAATTTAATGAAATTATAGAGGCAGAAATTAGCATGTTTTACCTACCAGAATTTAACGAAAACCAAATGTAAAGCCAGAAAGGAATTAATCCTCCAGCTAAAAGGAATGCTAAAAGTGCTAATAGCGCAGTTTTCCAATCAAATGTATCGGTTGGAGTGTCTACTGGAACTCTTGTTTTTGAATTTTCTAACTGGGTATTAGAAATTGCATCGGTATTCAACTCGGAAGGTTTTTGGTATTGGGCAACCTTTAATGTTTCTCGCAAGTTCTCTAAAACGCGGCCAAATTGGTCAGCTGTTCGATATCTACTTGTTTGTTCTTTGGATAAAACTTTTAATACAATTTGATCCAAAGATGGTGGAATTTCGGGATTAAGGGTTCTAGGTGGGATGGGTATTACTTCTTTATGCATTCTCGTCAACTCAGATGCATCTTTGGAAAAGAATGGAAGTTTTCCTGTTAACGTCTCATAAAGAACTACCCCTAGAGAATATACATCAGATGCAGGTGATGGAGATAAACCCGTTGCTTGTTCAGGAGAAAGATATTGAGGGGATCCCCAAACATACGTGTTTTTTTCATCTGGCAAAATCGTAGTTAATGCTCTGGCAATTCCAAAATCAGTCACCTTAAGTCTTCCATCAGGTGTCACAAGCATATTATGAGGTTTAATATCACAATGAATAAGGCCGGCACGATGCGCGTAGCCAATTCCAGAGCATGCTTGAATAATTAAATCTAATGAATTATCTACGTTTATAATTACCTGGTCTCTAATCAACGTTTTAAGATTCTTTCCAGGTATATATTCCATGATGATGAACAAACGATCACCATCAAAACCAAAATCATGGACGGTAACAATGTTAGGGTGGGATAGATTGGCTGCAGCTTTTGCTTCCTGATGAAATCGTTTTCGAAAACCTTCATCTTTGGAAAAATCAGGTCTTAGAATTTTTACTGCCACATAGCGTTCAAGAGTCAAGTCTTTCGCTCTATATACAACTGCCATTCCGCCCGAACCAAGCGTTTGAAGCAATTGATATCTATTTGCGAGGATTGGTATAGCAGGATTAAGATTATTTTCCATCATGACTTGTTGAGATTATATCATAGCGGCATTGTTACTTAGAAATCGATTAAAATGAGTAGAGGTCATCTATTTCAAATCTTTGATGCCCGCAGGAAAAAAATGAAAAAACATTGGATGCCACTAATCATCGGATTTTTTGTTACTTTGTTAATTATTCTTTTCGTATTTGTAATAGTCATATTTTTACCAAGAAACCAAACACCGCAAGTGAAAGTCGCTGAGATAACAATTATTCCTGCTTCAACATCGACGCCTATGATCAACTTGACAATTGTTCCAACACCAACAATAGGAAGGACTGATTTTCCTGTTGGTACTTATAAATTTAAAATTGGAGATTACGCTCAAATCACCGGTACTTCAGGAGATGGATTAAGACTACGATCAGGTCCATCCAGAGCAGATAGTGTTAATTTTATAGGTTTAGATTCAGAAGTTTTCGAAGTAGTAGATGGCCCAGTGGAAGCTGATGGTTTTATTTGGTGGTATTTGGAAGCTCCATATGATAAAACCAGAAATGGTTGGTCCGTCGATGAATATTTGCAATTGGTGAATGTCCCATAGAAAGGTTTCAAAAATAATGAATTTAATTCCACAAAAAATCCGAGTGGAGAAAAGTAATCGCAAACTATTGATTGTTTGGAATGATGACCATTTAACTGAAATAAATTTTGGGCTTTTGCGTGCAGCATGCCCATGTGCATCCTGTAGAGGTGGTCATGAAAATATGAAACCTGAACCAGACCAGGCAGTATTTACGTCTTCTCTTCCCGAATCAAATATGACATCAATCGAAAAAGTTGAGACCGTTGGAAGTTATGCATTAACCTTCGAATGGCGCGATGGCCATCATTATGGAATATATACATGGGCTTATTTACGAGCTCTTTGTACGTGTGAAGATTGCAACGCAAAAAGGGAAGGATAATTCCTTGTTTAGCAAAATAGATGTAAACCGCAATGTTTACGGTGCTGTCGTTTTGATTGCATTTCAAAACATAGATGTTTATAATCATGTGCATACCAAAATTCAAAAGACAACAAGGAGGGGAAACTGGAGACTCGAAGGATCACTTCCAGTTTAAATTCCGATACGAGTAATTCGGTTAAACAACTAGATTCTGGCTTGATATTGTTCAATCGGTATCAAATTCAGGATGTTATTGGTATTGGTGGGATGGGGTCTGTTTACAGAGCTCGTGATTTGCATTTCCCGAAGGTTACAAAATTGGTTGCCGTAAAAGAAATGATAAACAACGCTCCAGATCCTTTAGTTCGAATGACTGTTATTCAAAATTTTGAGAGGGAAGCCAATATATTAGTCACCTTGAATCACATTGCCATCCCCCAAATTTTTGATTTTTTCTCAATCGATGAGCGCTCCTACCTGGTTCTTGAATACATTCATGGCAAAGACCTGGAATCAATTTTAGTGGATAATAATGCTCCGCTCCAGGAAGATAACGTGATCGCGTGGGCAATCGAATTGTGTGATGTGTTGGATTATCTTCATTCCTATAAACCAGAACCAATCATTTTTCGAGATATGAAACCAAGCAATGTGATGATAAACCAACAAGGAAAAGTTGTTTTAGTGGATTTTGGGATTGCGAAAAATTTCAAAACGGGGCAAAAGGGTACGATGATTGGAACGGAAGGTTATTCGCCACCAGAACAATATCGCGGTGATGCTACACCGGTTGCTGATATCTATGCATTAGGAGCCACCTTACATCACCTTCTTACGAATCATGATCCCAGAATCGAAGCTCCTTTCTCCTTTTCAGAAAGACAAATACGGACAATTAACCCAAGAGTCTCTATTGATATGGAAGTTGTAATAAATACAGCACTGCAATATAACCCAGAGGATCGTTTTCATTCTGTAATGGATTTCAAGGATGCTCTTCTTTCTGTAGCAAAGAAAACTGGTGCATTGTCACGTGTTCCTCTCATGTCAAAGAAGAATGAAAACCAAAAAGTAAAACCATTGTGGACATTTAAATGTGAAGATGAAATTCGCGGCTCAGTAACATACGATAACGGAAAAGTATACGTTGGTTGTTATGACAACAACCTCTACGTTTTGGATGCATCAGATGGTTCGTTTCAATGGAAATTTGCTTCTGAAGGTGGCATCGTTGGAAAACCAACCATCCAAGATTCCAATGTGATGTTTGGTTCAGAGGATAAGAAAATTTATTGCATTTCCACTCGAACCGGCAAAGAATTGTGGTCTTTCAAAACTGATGGTCCGATCCGAAGCTCTATAAAAGTAGCAGAGGGTCATGTATTTTTTGGATCTGATGATGGGTATTTATATGCTGTAAATCTTTTGTCAAACAGATTAACCTGGCGTGTTGATTCTGGCTCATCCATTCGAACGACTCCATTTATCACCAGGGATCATATATATTTTGGCAATGAATACGGTGATTTTTTCTGTCTGGATTTTAGCGGACATGTGCGGTGGAGATTTAAAACGAAAAAAGCAATCACATCATCACCAACTTTGATAAATAATATGATAGTTTTTGCTTCATTGGATTCCACCTTTTACGCGCTTGATGCTAAGTCAGGATGGGTTATCTGGCGTTTCAGGATGGAAAAAGGATCAATTTCCTCCCCTTGTATCTCTGATAATTCGGTGATTTTTGGTTCAGCAGATAATCATATTTATTGTGTTGATGTTGGAAATGCAAAAGAAATCTGGAGATACAAAACAGACCATCAAGTCAGTGGTTCTCCAATTGTTCACAATAATTGTGTCTATTGTGGTTCTGCTGATGGGACTCTTTATTGTTTAGAACTTAAAAATGGACAAGAAAGATGGAAATTTAAGACCGATGATCTTATTACAGGTACACCCACAGTAGCAAATGGTATTTTATATTTTGGCTCGAGTGATCATATAATTTATGCCTTATATGCATAATAAATCCAAGTATGGAGAAAATAATGGCAGAATTTTTTAAGAATTTGTTTGGTAAAAAACAGAAAAAAGCAAATATTAATGTTGAAACAGCTCCTCTTTCTGAAGAACAATTAAGAATCGTAACTAAAGAAGATCCTATTGTTGTTCCATCACAATTGTTGGTTGGTGTTGGTCAGTCGGTTGGAAGACAAAGAGATCATAATGAGGATTCCCTGTTTTATTTCAATTCTACTTTCGCGAATGTAACTAATGACACTAACTTTGGTGTTTTTGTAGTAGCTGATGGTATGGGAGGGCACGAATTTGGAGAAGTTGCCAGCAGTATTGCTTCAAAGACTGTTGGCGATTATATTGTGAAAAAACTATATTTTCCACTTTACAGTCCTGATAAGAATGGACCTCCAGAGGAAAGTTTGCAAGAAATAATTGAACATGCTATCAAGCTCGCTCAGATTGCTGTGATGCAAAAAGCGCCAGGAGGAGGTACGACGCTTACAGTAGGAGTGATTATTGGTGATCAAATTACGATCGGTCATGTTGGAGACACCCGATTGTATTTCTTCTACCCAGATGGTCGTATTGATATTAAAACGAGCGATCACTCATTGGTAAAACGACTTGTCGATTTAGGCCAGATAACCGAAACCGAAGCTAAAAGTCATCCAAATAAAAATGTACTTTATCGTGCTTTAGGCCAGTCTGAACCTTTCAGACCCGATTTATTTAGTGCGACAATCCCCAAACCAGGATATATTTTATTATGTAGTGATGGGCTTTGGGGCTCAGTGAGCGAGGAAGATTTATTTCGAATTGCGAAGAATACTGACATTCCTTCAATTGCTTGCTCAAGAATGGTCGAAGCTGCAAATAAAGCGGGGGGACCTGACAATATCAGTGCGATATTAATTAAAATTTTATAAGATGAATTATTATAACGTTTTGGAATTGCCATTTGATGCAACGCAAGACGAAATAAGGAAAGCTTATTTTGATTTTGCTAAACGATTCCATCCTGACGTAAATACTACAGATGAATATAAAGAAAAATTTATTCATATCCAAAGAGCGTATGAGATATTAAGTAATAATGAAAAAAGGCAAGAATACAATCAAATATTTGATCAGGAAAAAAATAAGGAAGCTAACATTCAAGTCAATGCCTATTACAGTCGTTCAAGCATCCCACTCATCTCTGAAAAACAATTATTTTACTTATTATTAGATATTTTTTCGACTGAAAAAGTTGAAAAAAAAGATTTTCCAAGCATAAATTTATGTATTGTTATTGATAAATCAACTTCTATGCAAGGAGAGATCCTTGATAAATTGAAAGTTGAAATTGGCAACTTGATTCGCATGATGAAAAATGAAGATACTGTATCTATCATTTCCTTTAGCGATAAAGCTGAAATTGTCATTCCACCAATAAAGGTCGGAAAAATTCATCATGAACTGATCAATGTTCATCAAATATTTGCTTCTGGTTCAACTGAAATCTATAAAGGTTTACGTCTTGGTATGGATGTGCTCAATGAGGATAAATCATCACAAACCAAGTTGATGTTGCTAATAACCGATGGGCACACGTATGGTGATGATGAAAAGTGTACTGAGCTAATTAAGGAAGCTACTCAAAACGGTATTATTTTCCAAGCGATTGGTGTAGGTATTGATTGGAATGACGAATTGTTAGATTCCCTTTCAAGTATCGCTGGAGGTGAAACTCAGTTTGTTTCTTCTTCTCAAGAATTTTATGCGATTTTGCAGGAAAAAATTAAGCAATTCAGCTATGTCCTATCAAATAGTGTAAAAATCACGTTTAATTTAAATCCAAGTGTAAAATTAAATTATGCTTTCAGGTTAAATCCGGAACTCTCCAATTTGGAATTAGGCTCTGAAATTATTCTGGGCAATCTATATGCTGATAAACATTTACGGGTAATTTTTGAATTCATAATTGAGGAATTACCAATAGAAGTCACTGAATTACGATTGTCACATGGATCCATTAAGCTAATCATCCCATCAAAATCTATCTCCACGAAAAGATTATTTTATGATTTCAAAAGACCGGTTCTACCGGAACTAAAAATTGAAAAAGTGCCGCCTGTTATCATCGATGCGTTATCCAAATTATCCTATTATCGGTTACAGGAAGTTGCTAAAGAGGATGTGAAAGAAGGCAATATTGAGAAAGCAACCAGGAGATTGAATAATTTAGCAACCCATTTATTATCAATTGGAAATAATGATTTAGCAAAAACAGTAATGAAAGAGATTGACTTTTTACATGATACGAGTCACTTTTCTGAATTAGGAAAAAAGAAAATGAAATATGGTACCAGATCATTGTTGTTGTTACAGAAAACGAATTGGGAGGATTTATGATTGTTTGTCCAAACTGTCATCATAAGGAATTGCCTGGGGCATTGTTTTGTAGTGAGTGTGGAGCAAGATTGATATCGTTAGATTATTTAACCACCCAATCCATCAAAAGAACGAATACTGATAATCTTGGATCCTCGTTAACAGACGAAAAAGTTGATTTAAGTTCATTGCCGGAAGATTTTTTAAGTAAAGAAAATAGCGCTGCAGATTTAGTCTTGTATTTAATTGAAGCAAAACAGACCCTACAGTTAATTGGAAGAAAAGAATACACACTAGGGCGAGTGGCTGAAGGTCAACCCATTTTACCTGATGTCGATTTATCACCTTTTGATGCATATTCTCAAGGAGTGTCTAGATTGCATGCTGCTTTAAAAGTAAATAAAAATCGTGTAGCCATTATGGATTTGGGTTCATCGAATGGGACACGAGTAAATGGACAAAAAATTGTTCCACATGTTGATTATCCAATAAATCATAACGATCAAATTGCATTGGGAAAATTAAGAATTCAAATATTAATCAAATAGGATAGTTTTATGATTACTGTAATAATCCATATAAACAACGAAGACCCAGTTATGGGAGAAGTAGAAGATTTGCCAAATCCATCAGATCAATTAATTTTATTAAAACATCCCAGAAAAAAAGACGGAAAAGATTTACATTATTTGGAACCACATGTTTCAGAAGTTATTTGGCCAATTCATAGAATTACCTTTATAGAATTGTTACAAAATATTGAAGAGGATGAAATCATTTCATTTGTGAGAGAGTAACTATGGAAGATCCATTAAAAAACAAAACAATATTAGTTGTAGATGACGAAGAAAGGATGGCCCGTTTTATCCGCCTAAATTTAGAGCACGATAACTTTCAAGTAGTAGAAGCCTATCGAGGAATGGAAGCGTTGCAGAAATACAGGGATTCTTTGCCTGATTTGGTTCTACTGGATGTAATGATGCCAGATATCGATGGTTTTGAAGTCTTACAACTGATTAGAGAGATCAGCAATGTGCCTGTGATTATGTTAACAGCAAAAGGTGAAGAAGATGATCGGGTAAGAGGGCTGGAATTAGGGGCGGATGATTATGTCACTAAACCATTTAGTCCAAGAGAATTGGTAAGCCGAGTTAGGGCAGTTTTACGCAGAGTGGATTCAGGTGCTACAGATTCTCCGGATTTTATAGAAGTAGATGAGCATCTTAAGCTGGATTTTTCGAAAAGGGAAATTTGGCTGGACGGTGAATTAGTTAAATTACGACCAACAGAATATCGTTTGCTATATCATCTAGTGAAAAACTCTGGTTGGGTTCTGACCTATGATCAAATATTATCTCGTGTCTGGGGGTACGAATATCGCGATGAACCACATTATGTTCGGTTGTATATTAATTATCTTCGGCAAAAGTTGGAAAAGGATCCATCAAACCCCATCTATATCCTTACTGAAAGAGGGGTTGGGTATCGATTCGTTGACTACAAAAGATTGTAAGAGTTTTATTAATATTTTTTGAAAATAGTTGTTATATGATATACTATACGGGAGTATAGTAAATTTAAAGGTTGAAGGAGAAAATATGATTTCAGAACCCATTCATGTTACAGATGCTTCATTTGAGAAAGAAGTATTAAGTGCTGATTTACCGGTGATTGTTGATTTTTGGGCCCCTTGGTGTGGGCCATGTAGAATGGTTGCGCCGATTTTGGACAAATTAGCAAAAGAATATTCGGGAAAAATTTTGATAACCAAGGTGAATACTGATGAAAATCCGGATTGGGCTACAAAATTTGGTGTTCAGGGCATCCCAACCATGCTGTTTGTAAGTGGTGGAAAAATTGCGCATCGGCAAGTTGGGGCTTTACCTGAAGCAATGTTAAGGAACATTGTCGAGCAATTTTTAGAAGTTGTCGCGGAAAATTAATTAATAGATAGATGAATAAAAAAATCCTCCCATGCGATTGAGAGGATTTTTTTGTTTTTAATTGTCTTTGAAAGTGGGACAGGAAATAGATATTGTTTTTCTGAAGACTGAATTACTTTTCTCGAACAATGTGTGCTCCGAGTTGAGATAATTTCTTTTCTACTTTTTCATACCCTCTATCAATTTGACGAATGTTACGTATGACGGAAGTTCCACTCGCGGACAAAGCTGCCAGAACTAACGACATTCCCGCACGAATATCAGGACTTTCCAAATTCTCTGAAAATAATGGTGTTGGACCTTGCACTATACAACGATGGGGATCGCAAAGAACGATTTGTGCACCCATACTTACCAATTTGTCCGTAAAGTACATGCGACTTGGATACATCCAATCATGAAATAACATCGAGCCATTGGATTGGGTAGCTACTACGATAGCGATACTCATTAAATCTGTGGGAAAAGATGGCCAGGGCATCACGCTAATTTCAGGGATTGCATTTCCTAAATCTGGTTCAATGATGAGTGGTTGCTCTTTCGGAACAAATAGATCATCACCACTCGTTTCCCAAATCACCCCGATTCTTTGAAAAACCAATTTAATCATATCCAGGTATTGGTTTCCAGCGTTCCTCACTGTAATTTCACCTTTTGTGACCGCCGCTGCACCTACATAGGAAATCACTTCCAAGTAATCAGATCCAATGGAAAATTCACATCCGTACAATTTATTTACACCTGTTATGTGAAGGGTGTTAGATCCAATATTTTCGATTTTTGCTCCCATTTTATTCAGAAAATGACATAATTCTTGAATATGAGGTTCTGAGGCAGCATTTCTGATTACAGAATCCCCTTTAGCCATAACACATGCCATAATTGCATTTTCCGTGGCAGTGACACTCGCTTCATCCAACAAAATATCAGCTCCGGTTAAGGAATCTGCTTTGAAATGGAATAAGCGATCATAAGTCACTTCTACCCCGAGTTTTTTTAGGGCAATTAAGTGAGTGTCCAATCGCCTTCTGCCAATAACATCACCTCCTGGAGGTGGTAAGATCAAATTACCGGTTCGAGCTACCATCGGACCTGCTAATAATATCGATGCTCTAATTCTCCTACAGAGATCTGGATCTAAATTTTTAAATGAGACTTCTTTTGCGTGTACTTCCCAGACATTTTCACCAATTTCAGTGATCGAAACACCTAAACTTTCCAGAAGATTACGCATAGCGAGTACGTCTAAAATCAATGGAACGTTTTTCAAGATAATTGGTTCATCTGTGAGTAACGTTGCTGCGAGGATTGGTAATGCTGCATTCTTATTTCCTGAAGGAGTAAATTCACCACTAAGTGGATATCCTCCTTCGATGATAAATTTTTCCATTATGACCTCCAGATAGTTATAAGCTAATTATAGCCTGAAACACCTTTTCAAATCGAAAAACTCCCGTGGTGGTATTATGTCGTGCCTGCCTTTAGTTTTATAAATATATTTTCAATAACAGGCTGTAGGCAATTAAGCCCATATATGAAGAAAATTAAACTGAAGGGAATCAAAGGTAAGTAATATCGTTGAAATGGAATCTGGATGAAAAATAAAATCTCCAGCACAAGGAAAATAAAACTACATGTTAAAATAACAACGCGATCTTTTGAAAAATTTTTAATCGACTTTATCATCCCATAAAAGCAAATGAAATAGAAAATGACTCCAACAAATAAATTCCTCAACCAACCATTTTGTATTGGATTAGAGGAATAATCACTTATGCTCGATTGCAAGACGTCAGAGTAGTTTATAACATCCTGGTAAGCTGGTTTAAGAACAAATGTTTGCCCAATTAGGGCTGTAATTCTTTCTGAAAACTTGGTCACTGTAAACTCTGGTGTGACGTAATTAATGTCATTAAATTGCCGGTTGGAGAGTTCTTGCCTTTCTTTAATCATTTCGATGCTTGTTTTGATTGGCTGATTCCACAAAACCGGATTTAGAATATAAAAGATTGCTACGAGAACAAGAAAAAAGAAAATAATTTGACATAAAAATTTTTTTACCCACAAAGCCTTTTTTGTTAGCAATAAAATAATGAAGATTGGTACTAAAAACCAAAGACTTTGTTTAGCGTTTATTGCCAAAGTTATTGGGATAACAGATAGCCATAGTTTTTCGGGTGGTAGGGTTAGTAGCACATACAAACTCAACAATAAAAAGAAAATCAAAAGGCTTTCAGCCATAGCTCTGCGGGTGTGCAACAACATCAATGAATTGAATGAAAATAATATACCTGCGAAAACAAGAAGTATTATTTTTTCTCCAATGATTTTTCTTAGGATGAGGATAAAGAATATTATTGAAAAAGGAAAAAATAAAGCAACTGCAAATCTTGAAGAGGTCAGGAGTTGTGAGTTTGGAACAGCATTTGAATTTTCTTCATAGGAAGCTGACCAATCCCAATCCTGGTTAATTGGCTTTTGATTGAATATCAATCTCGACAATCCAATGAAATATTTAGATAATGGTGCGTCCAACAAACGATAGTTTTGTTTTCGCAAATCAACTGTAGAGTTTTTATAGAATAATTCTGATGTATCATTGAAGATAAATTCAACATCAGAGCTCATAAATATTTGTGTAGCTTCATCCGGATGGAAGGGCACTGATGGAATTCCACTAAAATAAAAAATTGCCCAAATTAAAAAAAGAAAAATAGCAAAAATTGGAATAATAAGTTTATTTTTTATTTTGAGAGTATTCATGGCGTCTATCAAAATTCTTAACAACAAATTTATAGCTATCTCCATTTTACTGGTATTTCATTTTTTGTTTCGGGGATTCCTGATTTCCACCGATGCTTTTCCATTTAATTCCGATGAAGCAATCGTAGGTTTGATGGGAAAACACATACTGGATGGTGATAATTTTTTGTATTTTTATGGTCAAGCATACATGGGAAGCCTGGATTCTTATCTTGTTGCACTTGCTTTTTTAATTTTTGGAGAACAAGTCTTAGCCATAAGATTGGTTCAAATAATGCTCTACGCCATTGCAATCGTATTTGTTTACTTAATCATAGATAAGTTTTTCGATGACAATAAAACAGCTTTTTTCGGCACAATGTATTTTGTTTTTGCACCAGTCAATGTCATTTTGTACACAACCGTCTCATTAGGTGGCTATGGTGAAGCTCTCTTATTAGGAATAATATGTTTTTATTTATGTGAATCCAATTGGAGGAACCTTCCTCAAAGAAAAAATTTTGGTGGAATATTTTTACTGGGATTATTGGTAGGGGGTGGCTTATTCATTAATCCATTAAGTCTCACGATTATGGTTCCAGCGATCCTCTATTTGGCTTACAAAGCGAATGAGAAAGGTCTTTCAAGATCTTCCTTTGTGGTTTTCTTGTTAATTTTTATTGGCAGTTTCCTGATTGGGTCTTCCCCCTTTTGGTATTCATTATTTTTTAGGAATGGAATTTCGACATTAACTGAATTAACTGGCAGTGCCGTTGCGGTTGGGAACTCACCCTATCTAAACCAAGTTTTGGAACATTTACAGTCCTTTATTATTTTTGGTCCAACTGTTATTCTAGGATTCAGACCTCCTTGGAGTGTTGAATGGATAGGAAAATTATTCATTCCCATTGTGCTTTTCTTTTGGTTCCTCATAGTTTATTTGTTATTCTCGAAAAAACAGATCAAAGATGATAAAGAAAAAATCGTTGCAGTAACAATGATTGTGATATTCACGTTATTGGGGTTTATTTTCACTTCATTTGGGGTTGATCCATCTGGTAGATATTTTCTTCCTTTGGTATTTCCCATAAGTGTGATCTTTGGTTATGCAGTTGTGAAATTTCGGAATAAATTTGTTCTTGTCTTAGGGTTGCTGGTTATTATTTATCAAATATATGGAGCTATATCTTTATCTACAAAACAACCTTACCTTACAACTCAATTTTATGGTCCTGCTCAAGTTGATCATACATACATGGATGAATTGATTTATTTTCTGGAAGAAAATGAGGAAAAATATGGTTACTCAAATTATTGGGTTTCGTATCCATTAGCCTTTCAAAGCAATGAAGAAATTATTTCTGTTCCAAAATTACCTTATCATAATGATCTACGTTACACCGAAAGAGATAATCGAATTGATAAATATAATGATGAAATGATGGATTCCAGTAGATTTTTCTACATCATTACCAATAATGATCCTTTGGACAAAGTGATACAAGAAAAATTTTCACAGAAACAAATTTCTTACCTTTCCAAAAGGATTGCTGATTATCAAATTTACTATAATTTATCTGAGAAAATCACCCCGGAAGAACTTGGTTTATTTGATGAATATAAATAGTCAAAATAGAGATTTTCAAAAACGATTGTTTTTTAATATTGTTATCTTTTTGTTAATTTTCTTTATCGCGCTTCGGATCCCAATGGATTCTGATTTTTGGTGGCATATCCGTTCAGGTCAGCTGACTGTTGAAAATGGAATGGTTTTACTGGAAGACATGACATCCTTTACCATGAATGGGGCTGAATGGATAAATCATAGCTGGTTGGCGCAAATCCTTTATTATTCAGTTTTCAAAAATACTGGAAATACAGGTGTGATGATACTAGTTGCCATTATGGCTACTTTAAGCATGTTGTTTGTCTATCTACGGTTAAAAGGGCATCCACTCATTAAAGGATTTGTCCTCCTATTAGGTGTGCTAACAACGGCAGTCATTTGGTCTCCACGTCCGCAATTGCTTTCTTTATTACTCTTTTCTGTTCTTGCTTTTCTTATTTATGAGGTCAACTTCTCTATTCAATGGAGAATGATTTTTTTCATTGGGCTATTATTTCTTGTGTGGGGTAATTTGCATGCAGGTTTTAGTCTAGGGATAATTTTTCTGATATTGTTTTCCGTGGGTAAATTGATTGATATCATTTCTGATCAAGGACTAAGAAACCAAACGGATCAAAAATATTTAATTTTTTATGGTTTGTTGATTGGAATTTCATCATTGGTCGTCATGATTAATCCAAACGGAATTAATATTTGGAAAGTTCAATTCAAAACAATATCAATTCCGACCTTACAAAATTTGATTCCTGAATGGGCCTCCCCGAATTTTCATGAACTGTACCAACAGCCATTTTTATGGTTGTGGATACTTTTGGTTTTCTTTGTTTTCGTTAATCGAACGAAATATTCATTTTCAGAGATTTTACCGCTCCTATTTTTTGGCGCAATAGGGTTCTTGGCCCGAAGAAATTATGTTTATTTTGCTATTTTAGCAATTCCTTATCTCAATAATGAATTAAATATTTTTATAAGAACCTTGAAAAGCCATGGACCATTTTCATCTGTTTCGAAAATGTGGACAGAAGAATTCAACAAACAACCCAAGAATATTCTGGTATCAAAAATAATAAATCTAGTTTTTGTTGGGCTATTACTTTTTATTGTCGCCGGAAAAATTATTGTCCTGGGTTCTGATGTTATTTTTACTTCATACGAAAAACAATCCTTCCCAGTCAATGCTTTGGAGGTTGCAAATCAAAATGATGTAGAAAAGTTAAGGTGCTTGAATTCTTATGCGTGGGGTGGTTACATTTCCTGGAAGTATCCTGAAATGAAAATTTTTGTTGATGGAAGAACCGATCTTTATGGTGAAAAAATAATCCTAGATTGGTTGACCATGGTAAATTCAGAAACAGGCTGGCAAGAAAAAATGGAAGAATATGGGATCAATTGTGTTTTGTTAGAGCCGAATTACCCATTAGTTGAGGACTTGGAAGAACACAATTGGAAATTGATTTATCAAGACAATTTATCGGTCTTAATGTTGAAGGATTCCTAAGCAATTGGTGTTTAACCTTCAAAATTTGTATTGAACAATTTCTTTTGATAAATTAATACTCGCATCCTGAAGTACAGGAAAATTCTCTCTTAATTCATACAGGCTATCCAGATCTACGGAATTTGTTTGTGATTGTTCTTTATTGTCTAATTTGAAAACAATATTTCCGGATTGATCAATCAGTGAACTATTACCAGCAAAGTCTGTGTTTTGAGTTATTCCACAGGTGTTTGTTGCGAGAAATATCATTTGATTTTCGATGGCACGTGCTTTAAGCAATGCATTGAAATGATCGATTCTTTTCGTTGGCCATTGTGCCGGTAATAAACAGATTTCATTTCCTAAAACTGCATAATTTCTAAACAATTCAGGAAAGCGCAAGTCATAACATACGGCCAACCCAATTTTTATTCCCCAAATATTTATGGTTGATAGCGATTTCCCTACGCTGAAATTATTCTTTTCATTCAATTGGGGGAAGAGATGATTCTTATTGTATTTTCCGATTTCATCTCCATTTGAATTGATCACTACCAGCTGATTGAAAAAATTGTTATCTTCCTTGACGATGTAGCTTCCTGCTATAACTAAATTTTTCTGCTTTGCAAATTTTCTTAAATTTCCAATAATTTCCAAATTGGCTTTACATGTATTTGATAAATCTTCCGTGAAACCACTTGTCCAAAGCTCAGGAAGAAGAATTATGTGTTTTTCAAATTCTGGTAGGTCCAGGAGAAATTTTTCAGCATTCTTCACATTCTCGCTAATTTGACCAAGTTTACAATTTATTTGAATTGAGGAAAAGTTTATTATCATATATCCACTATAATTATTCAGATAAGGTTGATATTTATGAGAAAACAACAACGACACTTCAAAGATGCAATATTCATATTATTGATAATAATTATTATCGGACTTTTCTTTTTTGCCAACCTCCAATACACAAGAAGCAATCCAGGAGGTAACGACTTCCTCGTTCATTGGGTCGGGACAAAATCATTTGTGCAGGAAGAGATTAGCCCTTATTCTGATGCTGTGGCGTTAAAGATCCAAAATTTGGTTTATGGAAGACCCGCAAGAATTGGCGAGCATGAATTACGAGTGGCTTATCCCTTTTATTCAATATTTTTGTTTTTACCTTTTTCCCTCATAGAGGACTTCAATCTCGCTCGCGCTGCCTGGATGACCATCCTTGAATTATCCATTATTCTTTCAATAATTTTGACATTAAAAATTATAAATTGGAAACCACGATTGTTGATGACAATACTATTAATTGTTTTTGGTTTATTTTGGTACCATGCATTGAGATCGATTATTAATGGAAATGCTGTTGTCATTTTATTATTTGCCATTACATTGGTTTTATATGGAATCAAGTATCAACTCGACGAATTAGTTGGAATTAGCATGGCGTTAATGACGATCAAACCTCAGGTCGTTCTGATATTCCTACTATTTATTACATTCTGGGCGATAACAAATAAACGTTCAAAGATTATTTTTTGGTTCTTGGCGACATTTTTACTTTTAGTCATGATAAGTTTGTTTATATTGCCTTCATGGCCAATCGAATTTTTACGAGAAGTCTTCAGATACCCTTCGTACAATCCACCAGGTACTCCGGCCACAGCTCTGGCTGTATTACTGCCAGGATTAGGAAGACAATTAGGCATCATTCTTTCGGTTGTAAGTGCGCTCGCGTTATTGTCAGAGTGGATCCTGGGAAAACAGAACAAGGATTTAAGTTTTATATGGGTTGGGTGTTTGACTTTAGTTTTAGGTCAATGGGTCAACATCCAAACTGACCCTGGGAATTTTGTGATTATGTTTCCAGCGATATTGTTGGCCTTCAAAGTGATTGAGAGGCGTTGGAACAACTTTGGTCAATGGATTAATATTTTTTTACTAGCGATTTTATTTTTTATCCCATGGATAATCTTTATAAATTCTATAAATTATGATTATCAACCAATCCAAAATCCAATAATGTTCTTTCCAATTCCAATCATATTAGTGATCATATTGTATTGGGTGAGATGGTGGGTGAAGAATCCCGTAACAGATTTACTGAATACATAAAATACAACCAACATTCAGTCATTATTGGATGTATTTTTATATTAGGAATCATTCTCCGTCTTCTGTTGATCGATAGCAGAGAAATTGCCTACGATGATGCTTTTAGTTATTTTTTATCGAGAAATTCTATTTCCCAAATCATCGATGGGACAGCTGCTGATACAATGCCACCGCTATATTATTTCTTGTTGCATTTTTGGTTGTCAATATCGACGGATTTGTGGTTCTTACGATTATTAAGTGTTTTCCTGAATTTGGGGTCAGCGGTTTTTCTGTTTTTTTTATCAAAAGAATTGTTCAATAAAAATGTTGCGACGATTGCTCTATTTTTATTCTTAATTTCACCTTTTCAGATCTATCACTCGCAGGAAATGAGAATGTATAGTCTGCTTTTGTTTGGGCAACTTGGGTTTTATTATTCAATTCTGAAAATCACTATACATTCAAGCCACAATCAAAAAATTTGGATAATTCTATCGATATTTTTTGGCACAATTGCTATGTATTCTCATAACCTAGGGGTTATCGGATTAATACCAATTAATCTCTTGTTTTTCTATAAAGAGAATAAATTTTACCTCCATTGGCAATTAATGGTTTACCTTGAAAGTTTGTAGTTAATTGATGACCTGAAGTTGGATATGGGTCTCTGATAAAAGAAAAAACATCCCAAAATGAACAAGTTTATCCCATGGTAATCCTT
>CAYSFA010000054.1:0-9842 GCA_964430025.1 uncultured Anaerolineaceae bacterium
ATTTTATTCCAATCCTTGAATTGGTAAGAAAGTTCTGCTTTTTGGTAGTAATAACACCAATCATGATTGATTTCAGAGCCAAATATTTTCATATCCAAAGAATTTGTTGATTGTTCTGAAATTTTTTCCAAATTAGATAAAGGTAAAGCATACCTTCCTTCAGGTGTTAGAAATGGATTCTCTATATCATTAGAATCTACAACCCAAACACATTGGTAAGGAAGCGCTTCAGATTGAATAATAATGCTGTCTTTAGCCTTTGCTGAAAAGTAAAGATTATTCTTCCGATCATATACGGGGACATCATTTTCTACCATTGGACTCAATCTTGTTTTTGTTAGATCAAAATACCAATAAGGTTCAAATTCGGACTCACTTTCCACAGGATACATAAGGTTGAGTGCTGAAACTGTCGCCCAGGAACCCATATATTTTATTAATGCACCATCTCCATAAAAAGAAACAGGAGGTTGAATTTCTGGAATTCGCCATTTTAATTGCCAAAACAATCTCATTTGCTCTTCCCAAGACCAACGATATTCCGAAGTGGATCGAAAATGTTGACCAGTCGCTAAAGCAACTAATACACACATAAAAACAAATTGATACTTTTTTTTATTTACTATCCAAAAGATGAGTCCTACCAAAAGTATGCTCACTCCTGGCATTGCAGCTAAACCAAACCTATCATTATATAATCCACTTGGGTCAGATATACTTCGCCCTATTATCCAACCAGGAAGTAAACCGAGTATTGTTGCTATTGTCCCAAAGATAATTAAAGAAGGTTCTAGTTGAGATGTTGGTTCGTTTTCATATTTATCTTTTATGATTTTGAAAACCAGCAAATATAAACCAATAAAAACAACCCCAGCTAATACCCAGGATATTAGTATCGAAATTGGTTGAAATGCGACAATCTCAGGTTTATATGAATGATACCAAACGCCAACAAGAATGTTGATCATATCTCTTATTGCTACTTCTAAAAATTGAAGTGCCGCTTGAATTGGAGATTCAAGGAATAAGTTAATTAGTTGTGGAGAATTACGGTCAAAACCAGGAATTGGCATTAAATAAAATCTCCACATAAGGTATCCAACAAACATAACCAAATAAGGAAGCCAATTTATGAGGGCTTTTTTACTTTTATTCCGAAAAGTCTCATCCTTCTTATCAAGAAAGATCCAAATGATTACCCCACGAAATAATTCCAAGCCGACATAAAATTCTTGTGAAAATAAGCTGATCGCACCAAATAGAATAGACAACGCACTAAAAAGGAAATAATTTCCTTCTTGTGATACAGCTTTAATCATGAAGTAAACTGAAATCAAATAAAAAGAGAAACATATCCAGTGAAAACTAAATGTTATTGCAGAGGGTTGTTGGAAAAAAACTGGATAGATAGCAAATAATATGGCGATAAACAAGTTTCTAATAGAATGATGAGCCCAAATTTTTCTAATTATTATCCAAAAGATTAGGACTGAGATAAATCTCCAAAATATCGTCCAAATTTGCCAATTTAATGGAGAAACTCCTAATAATTCAAAACCGACGTACCATGCCCAAAAAATCAATGGTCGTGAACCCATAAAGGAATATTCCATTAATCCATCCAACCCTCCAGATTGATAACTATATAAAATTATCCAGTCATCAAGTGTGTAACCTAACCAAAATATTTGCAGTCCAAAAGCGGCCACACAGATACCCAATAATATGATTGGTGACACCCATTTTTCAAATTTTGCATTGATTGTATTAAGGATATTCATAATAATATCTCGCAAAAAAGATTTTTGGTTATATGATCTTTTTGGAAATCGGTCAAACCAAATTAAATAATCTTCTAATTATAAACTTATTATCTCTTGCATTTATTTCTACTTGCTTTTTGATCCGCTTTTTTGTTACGATAGAAGAAGAAAGCAGGTTTCCTATGGTACTGTTTTTTCAATCGAATTCATGGGCTGTATATTTCATTATCATCGCAAGTTTGATCTTTTTGGGTTTTGGGATTGGGATGTTGGTTAAACTTGCACAAAATTATCGGAAATTACAAAGAAGTAAACACTGGCTTTCAATCAAAGGGGTTATCACTTCATCTGATTTGAATTCACAGGTTTCTACGGATGATGAAGGTTTTCAGACGACAACCTATCTTGCCAAAATAGCTTTCTCTTATGAGGTAAATGGTGTCAAACATGAAAGTGATCACATCAATTTCGACTATGGGATACGCACCAGCAATTTGCGCGGACAACAAGCCATCGTAGATCATTACCCGGTAAAGAAGGAAGTTCGTGTGTATTATGATCCGGATGATCCCACAAAAGCTATATTGGAGAAACGAGTCAATGGAGCATTTACCACTATTCTGGTATCAGCCGTCTTTATTGCCATTGGTGTAATTTTGGCGATGAGTTCACTTGGGGGGAACCCTCCTCCATTCCTGAAGAATTTACTAGGCAATTAGATTCCGACGATTTTTCCCAATCAAATTTCATTGCATTAAAATCCCTATTGAAGTGGTTTTTGAAAAACGATTTCGTGAGGGAGGTCTTGGTTCAATTCCACCTTGAACTCTTCCAAAATTGACTCTAATTTATCCTCTGAAAAGTTACAAAGTGCTGGTTTTTCTCGCCCCTAAAGATCGAGGATACAGAAAAAACAAATCGTTGATTAAGTTCAACCTATAATTAACCTAACCTACATTCAAATCTGAGGACATCCCATGACAATTATTCAAAAACACAGAACCCCCCTTCCCTTCCGCACCTGGTTTGTGATTGGTTTACTTTCACTTTCCGGCCAAATCGCCTGGGGGGTGGAAAATGCCTGGTTCAACACCTTCGTGTTCGATACCCTCACCCCCAACCCTCGCCCAATCGCCTGGATGGTAGCCATCAGTGCCATTACTGCCACCGTCACCACGCTACTGATCGGCACTTTATCCGACCGAACCTACACCAGGTTGGGCCGCCGACGCCCCTATATCCTGTTTGGCTATATATTATGGGGAATCGTCACCGCAGCCTTTCCAGCAGTCTCCTTGCTACGACCGATCGGGTTGGCAGTTTTCATGGTTATTCTGGCAGATGCGATCATGACCTTTTTCGGTTCCACAGCCAATGATGCCAATTTCAACGCCTGGACAACTGATATCACCGACACCACCAACCGCGGACGCGTGGAAGGCTTAATTCAAATGAGCGTCTTCCTTTCCTTCATCATTACCACTGCCCTGGCTGGGATGGTGATCGAAAAGTTCGGTTATTTTGTCTTCTTCTATGGACTGGGTGGCCTGGTGACATTAACCGGTTTAATTGGTGGCATACTCCTCAAAGATGCTCCAGTCAGCCCTGAGGAACAATACAAGGATCGTTTGCCTTACTGGCGGGAAGTCTTCAATACCTTTCGTTTCAGCATTGTGCGGGAGAACAAAATCCTTTTCCTGCTCTTCCTGGCAATTCTGGTAAATGGGATTGCCTGGCAGGTTACCTTCCCGTACTTGTTAATTTATATCGAACACTTCCTGGGCTATGATAAAGGCACCATGGGATTAATTATGGGAGCAGTACTCATTATCACGGCTATCAGCACCATTCCGCTCGGTATGCTGGTGGATCGCATCCCCAGACGAACCTTCATCCTCTGGATGGTCGTTGCTTCCGGAATTACAGCCTTAATCTTTGCCTTTGCGCGAGAAATCCCTTTTCTGATTATCGCGGGTACGCTGCAGACAGTTACCATGGCTGCCTTCGGGATCGTATCCGGTGCCTGGCTTAAGGACCTCTATCCCGCGCAACAACGCGGTCAATTCCAGGGAATAAGAATGGTGTTCATGGTTTTACTTCCTATGGTAATCGGTCCTGCCATTGGTTCTTTTCTGATACGCACCTATGGTATCCCCACAACCATGAATGGGGAAGCTGGCTTTATCCCCACCCCAATCATTTATTACGTGGCGGCCATCATCAATCTGTTGGCGTTGCTACCACTTTTACGCATTCCGAAAAGGATCCACGCTAGTGAGGTTGAGTAAATGAGCCTGGCAGAGTGGTCACCGGTGCCTGGCAGAATTCAGACCCGCTGGGCAAAGGATGTCGATCCGGAGTGTACGCTCCCGGAGTACCCACGTCCGCAAATGGTACGGGACAGGTGGATCAACCTGAATGGGTTATGGGACTATACCATCGAGCCACTCGGTTCGCCCACACCAGACCAATACCCGGGGAAAATTCTGGTGCCTTTTTCAGTAGAATCCTCCTTATCCGGTGTGGGGAAAGCATTACAACCCGATCAACATCTATGGTACAGACGTACCTTTCCCATCCCGGAGGATTGGAAGTCTCAACGAATCTTGCTGCATTTCGGGGCAGTCGATTGGGAAACCCAGGTGTGGTGCAATGGGCAATTGGTTGGGGAGCATCAAGGGGGTTATGATCCTTTCTCGTTTGAGTTAACCACTTATCTGGCGTATGGCTCGGAAAATGAATTAATAGTTCGAGTCTTCGACCCTACCAGCCAGGGCGGGCAGGAACGCGGAAAGCAGACACTCCAACCGGGGTTTGTGTTCTATACAGCTGTCTCTGGCATCTGGCAAACAGTCTGGTTGGAGTCGTTGCCTAATGTATTTATCAATAAAATCAAAATCACCCCACATATTGACCCTGGCTCTTTGGATGTTGATGTTACCCTCTCGGAAGCCTTACCAGATGTAACGATTCAAGTCGAGTTGCTTGAACATGATCAGGTAGTAGCTAAAGTCCTGTCTGCCGGGGATACACCACTCATGGTTGAAGTGGAGAATCCGCACTTATGGACACCAGATAATCCCTATCTGTATGACCTCAAAATTGATCTACTCATCAACGAACAAATCCTTGACTCAGTCACCTCTTATTGTGGCTTTCGTGAGATTAGTCTGCAAAAGGATGAAAATGGAATCCCTCGAATTTATCTAAACGGAAAGCAGATTTTTCAATATGGACCGCTCGACCAGGGATATTGGCCGGATGGTTTATACACTGCCCCAACCGACGAGGCTTTACGCTATGACATTGAATTCTGCAAATCGCTCGGAATGAATATGATCCGCAAGCACATCAAAGTTGAACCAGCACGCTGGTATTATCACTGCGACCGCCTGGGGATGCTGGTCTGGCAGGATATGCCCTGCGGCGGAAAAGTTCCTCACACACTTGTTTTGGGCATGGGCTTTCTCCTGAATCTCAAAATTCGCGATGATCGTCGTTACCATTGGTTCGGCAGAGAAAATGAACAGGTACGAGAGAATTACAAAATAGAACTGAAAGCTATGCTGGATACCCTGCACAACCATCCTTCGATCGTGGTGTGGGTGCCTTTCAATGAATCGTGGGGTCAGTTCAATGCCAAAGAAATCGGTGATTGGGTGAAAACCTACGATCCTTCCCGGCTGGTCGATGTCGCCTCAGGTTGGTTTGACCAAGGTAATGGCGATATTTATTCTATCCACAAATATGTTGGTCCTTCCATGCCAAAAGTGGAGGAGAATCGTGCTGTTGCACTTTCCGAGTTTGGTGGGATTGGGTTGAGGATTGATGGGCATCTGTGGCAGGAGGAAAAGCTCTTTGCTTATCGCATGGTGAAAACCAAAGAAGAGTTGACCAAATGGTATTTAAGATTGATGGATAAATTATTACGCTTGAAAGAGAAAGGGCTGGTGGCAGCCATTTACACCGAGATCTGCGATGTGGAGTATGAGATTAACGGATACCTCACCTATGATCGAGAGGAAATGAAGATGGACAGCAAAGCCATCACTGCTGCCCATCTGAAATTGATATCACCAAAATAATTTTCAATCATGGGAATGCAAATGTCGGTGATGTAAATCTGGCCAATGTGGGTGAGCATGTTTCAGGATATCATGGCGGTGTGGATGTGTGTGCCATCCATCTATTAATTCATTCCCATGATGGCCATGATGCCCATCGTCGTGTCGATGCCGATGATCATGCAAAATCTCTTCGTGGGTATGGGTATGTTGGTGCTGTTCTTTGGTAAGAAGCAATAAGGAAGCCACAAACAAAGCAATTGCAGCTCCCAATTGCCAGGTAAATTTTTCTCCTAAAATCAGGATCGACAATAAAATTCCCCAGAATGGAGCACTGGAAAAAATCAATTGACTGCGTGTTGCCCCCAGATGTTGCGCTGCGGTGATGTAAAGCACGATACTGAATCCATAAGCAAAGACTCCTAAAACCAACCCGCCAACGACTGACCCGAATGATCCAGCTAATGGTGCGATACTTACACCAATTATCAGGTTGGTGGTTCCTGCCACCAATCCTTTCCATAAAGTGGATTGTGCTGGTGTGATCCCATCGATCAACGCTGTGAGATGATTGTCTATCCCCCAGCAAATACAGGCCAGAGTCACCAATATTCCAGCCATAATCCCAGCAGTCCCTTCGCCTGAAGTCAGAATAATTGCAGAAAGGAGAATCCCTCCCGCCGCAAGCCAACCGGTTTTGGTTAAGTGATCTTTGAAAATGAAATGACCCAAAATAGCTGTGGCGACCATTTCAAGATTCAACCACATCGAAACAGATGAAGCATTTGCCAACCGCAATCCCGCCAGCAAGGCTAATGGTCCCAGCAGTCCCCCAAAAACGACTGCCCCTAACAAACGCATCGCATTTTTCTGATCCAATCGCCATGGGAGGATAAATTTTTTATCGCGAACCACAATAAAAATCACCCCAATCGCAGCTCCAATATATAATAATCCTGCTAATTGAAAGGACGTAAGTTGGTTTAAAAGGTTTTTGCTAAATGGTGTAGCAGACCCAAACAAGAATGCTGAAAGCAAAGCGATCAAAATTACCGGCAATTGCATAAAGAGACCTTTACTTCCTGGGGATACATATTAGTGACCCATAATTGTCTTGTTATTACTAAAAAAATTCCAATATTTTTGCATGCATTTTTATTTTTTTCTTTATTTAAGGCAAAAACAATCGTAGGTAAAAAAAAATTAATACATTTCAAATTTTCACATTACAAAAATTTATCCTCATTTAAATTTATATTCTAAATTTCCCCTGTAAAATAATCTTTCATCCTCTAGAATACAATTCAAAATTTGCTTTTGATTGTAAAAATTGGTATCAATGATTTTTGTTATTCTCAAATAAAGAACTAATTCCTTATACCCAGCAACAGACCCTCTTTACCCTAACACCACCACTTTTCGAACCACCAAATTATCGCAAAAAAGTTACCTAATATACTTACAATCGCCAATGATTTAAATACCAATGAAGGTTTTTTACCAACACCTAATGCAGTTAAGAAAAGAATCGGAATAATAAAATCCATGAGATATCGATATCCCAATTGCCATGCCCCATTATTATGATATAACAGCAATAAAGCAATTGATAACCCGACTGATATCCAAGCGCCAAAAAACCACCAGGTTTTATTCATTTTTCTAAAAATGTAAATAATTACTGGGGTCATAAATAAAATACCATATCCATCTCTTGATGCAGAAAATCGAATACAGTTATTTTCCAATATCAAATTTGGGTGATTTATGAACATCATAGAAAAATTTGAAGGAAAGAAATGTGGATGAAACATTCCATACGTTCTTACAGCAGAAGTTATCCAATCTGCACTCGATATTGTGACATATCCAAAATCAAAAAAATCTTCGAATCTAACATAATTATAAAATAGCAAAACAGCTACCGCCAAAATTGGTGGAATTGCAGATTTAATGCTCCATATGATTACTTTTTTAAAATTAATTTGATGGTTACCCAAATTTAGATAAAAAATATAAATTCCTAGGAAAAACGGCCATACTGTAAAGATATTAGGTCTAGCCAAAATCGCTAGACCTAATGAAATACCAACTAAATATGGTGATTTTTTTGTTACAACAAAAATTGCCGCAATAGTTAGAAACATTACAGTAAATAGTTGACTAAGAAACCACATCCTTCCCATTACTGCCAACCACCAAAAACATGTTCCTAATGAAAAAATAGCGGTTACCCAAATATTTCCTTTACGAGTAGTAGGTAGAATACCATTAGATGATGCCTTTTCGAGTAACCAATAAACAAGAACCGTCGAAAGTGCACCTATCCAAATAGAATAGACAACCATATTAATACCATTTACACCTAACACTGCAATTACTGGCATTAACAAAATCGCTGGTAAAGGAGGGTTTGGAACATACCAATTGCCTTGAAAAAAAGTCAAATCATGGGTAGTTGGAGGATCAATAAGGAACAATCTTCCCTGCAAGAATGATTCAGCGAGTAGATGCCAATAAACCTTAGATGGGGTGAATCGCCAATCCATCCATTGAGAAGTGTGACGATAGATTGTGAATGTTATTACAAAAATTGTGATGAGTAAAAACAGTTTTTCTAATCTTAAATACCAATTTTGGCTTGAGAAATGTTTGTGCAAAAATGACCATGTAATTGCAACAATGGCTGGCAGAAAAATGTAATTTTCAACACCTCTAAATCGAATATCCCATGTGTAAAAAGCAAATATCTTCAAAGATATAAAATAAAAAATGGTGATTTCAGCAAAAAACAGGCTTAGCTTGGTTGGAGAAAACACTTTCCGAAATGCATTAGGGATTAATATCCATATTTGAAGAAAGAAGGATAATAAAATCAGCGCAATCCAAATTAACAACAATCCAGTTCTAGATTGGATTGTTTTGAGTACTACTAATTCATTTGAGACCGGTGAAAATACAAGTATTTGGTAACAAATTATCAATAATAGAAAAGCAAAATTTATTGTTAAAAAAATTAGTAAGTTTCTTGATTCAGTTAATTTGTTATAAATTTTTTCTAAGAATAGTTTCCACCTTTTTGTATTAAGGTAAATCAAAGTTGTGATTAATATTACAAAAAATAATAAAATGACAGAACAAAAGAAAATTAATATTCGAAATTTCGAAAGTCCAAACAAAAATGCTGAATTTGATTCACTTGGGATTCTAATAATACTAATTGTCGAAATGATACCGAAAATTGTTAGAAACAACCAAATAAGAATAATTACACTTTTTTTTCTCTTTATTGCTTTGTCAAATTGTGTCATATGTTTATAGATTAGTTTATTTCGAGTTTATTGTAAGAAATTTAATAGTTAAGACCATTTTTCAAATGGAAAACACCTGATTTTGAAAAATCATATCATGATTTATATTCTTGGGGAATAATTCACTAATCCTCTTCAGGCAGCACCTGAATACAACCCTCGGCAAACCCTACTGTTACTTCTTCGCCGTTCGGAAATAATTCCATCACGTAAGGATCAGACTCAACACAGGTCAGTAATTGGCCGTGCACTTCAACATCATATTCAATCACATCGCCCAAATACACCCCTCGCCGGATGATACCCGGGAAGAGTTCTCCGGTTTTACTTATCCTGATCATTTCAGGCCGAACAATGAGGCTAACAGATTCGTTTTCATGAAAATCTCGTTGGATATTGGTCAATTCCATTACTTCATCAAACACTTTAACCACCAGGTTCTGACCAGATTGCTTTTCTACCGTGGCATGCACAAAATTAGCACGTCCAATAAAATTAGCCACAAAGCGGCTGGTGGGATAACGATACATTTCCAGCGGTGTCCCTATTTGCTCAATGATGCCATTATTCATCACGACGATGCGATCGGAAAGCGTCATCGCTTCGATCTGATCATGGGTTACGTACACACTGGTAATATTCAATTCTTTTTGAATTCGGCGAATTTCAAAGCGCATTTCCTCACGCAGCTTGGCATCCAGGTT
>CAYSFA010000054.1:9852-17021 GCA_964430025.1 uncultured Anaerolineaceae bacterium
GCGACGCGCTGCTGTTGCCCACCCGACAACTGTGTCGGTGCGCGGTCCCCATACCCCTGTAATTGCACCAAATCCAGAACGCGATTGACCCGTTCCTGTACGGTTGCCTTGGGAAGCCTCAAAACATTCAGCCCATAAGCAACATTCTCAAACACATCCAGATGCGGGAAAATAGCGTAGCTTTGAAAGACCATCGACATATCGCGTTTATGAGGTGGCAGCATGTTTATTTCATTACCATCCAAAATAATTTGCCCGTTAGTCGGGAACTCAAATCCGGCGATCATACGCAAGGTCGTTGTTTTTCCACAACCACTCGGACCAAGCAGGGTGACCAATTCCCCTTTTTCTATATTCAAGTCAATGTTATATACAGCGGTTACTTCGCCCACGCCACCACGAGCTGGAAATACTTTGGTAATGTTTTCTAAAGTTAAGTACATTGTATTTTCTCCCGTTAGAATCCCTGGCTCATATCCACTGAGCCTCTACCTTTAAAGAGTTTGTTGACCAACAAGTTCAAAACAAATATGGCCACCAAAACGAAAATAATAATTACAGTTGAATACGCTGCTGCAATACTGACTCCGCCTTGTTCCCATTCACTCAGGATGGAAGCAGTAACAATCCTCCATTTAGCGGAGATCAAGAAAATGATGGCGGAAACACTGGTCATGTGACGTGTAAAACTAAACACCAGACCAGCAAACAGCGCTGGCAAAATTAGCGGCAAGGTTACCTTGCGGAATGTATATTGGGCGTCAGCACCCAGAATGTTAGAAGCTTCTTCGATGGAAGGATCAATCTGTTGCAAAGCCGCCACTCCGGAGCGCACCGAGGCTGGCACGGAACGCACGATGAAAGCACCCATGATAATGTATGCACCGCCAACCATCGCAAACGGGACCCCGACAAAGGAAAGCGCACAGGGAGCTGCCAATGCCAGGATACCCACTACATATCTCACCCATGGTGATTTAAGGCTTTGCAGTAATAACACCCCGGCAAAAACCAAGGCGATTGCTAGCAACGCTGGGGTAGGTTGCACAAGCACCTTAATATGATCAGAAACCTGGAAGATTGCGTTACTCCAAAAACCACGATCCAGAGATCGGCTGAAATTCGCAATTGGCCGCGAGAGTGCTACAGCCCAATTGGTGGACATTACATAGATCCCGATGAGCAACAATGCAATAGGCTTACGAAATGTTCGTTGGGTGATCATCAGGATGATGGCTGTAATAACATAAAACCCACCAAGGATATAGTACATATAGGGTTCATAAGTCTGGTTCAAGGCGACTCCAGCAGCGGTACCCACTACCATAATAATAATTCTTTCCCAACGGGTTTTACCTACTACTTGCGCAAAGAATATCGCCATCACAGCGTAGATGCCAATAGCTAACGCTAATGGGGGACTGTTGAAAGCCATCACAAACCCTATGCCTAAAATGGTGCCAGGTACAGCACCTCCCAGATTCGAGGTGAAATCCAGGGCTGCTTTTCCAGTAAAGTTTTTTCGTACCACCAACCATGCGATGATCATTCCCAGTATGGCAGCAAACGGAGTAGCTAAAGCGCTCAGGAAGGTGGTATCCAGGATTGCTTCAATCCCGCGTGTGACGGTCATTTGCCAATGGCGTAACGTGGGGGTGAAATCGACCCCCCAGGCAGTACTGAAAGAACCATACACAATGGTGGCATACAATAGAAGAATAAATGCGATCATCCCATAACAAAGGATATTAAAACCCCAACGGATGATCGGGTCTTTTTCGAGAATCACAGAGCCCGCTGGTTTGCCCGTCACAGAAATATAGGTGCGTCGATTGACATAATAGCGTTGGATCAGGAAAATCACCAACGTTGGAATCATTAACACAAATGATAGAGCACTGGCTTTCTGGTAATTGTATTCCCCAATCACCGCCAGGAATATTTGAGCCGAGAGAACCGTTCTGTCTCCCGAAAGGAAGAGTGGATTACCTAAATCCGCTAACGATTCCACAAATAACAACAGGAAAGAGGCTGCGATCCCAGGAATGAGAAGGGGCATTGTTATGGTTCTAAACAAATGGAAACGCCCTGCCCCTAAACTGGCAGCTGCTTCTTCTATAGCTGGATTTAAACGCTCCAGCATAGCACGCAATATCAAATAGGAGACTGAGAAAAATGTGATAGTTTGAACGATAACCAATCCATCCATCCCATACACATCATTCATGCCTGAAATAAATGTAATTCCAAAGATTTTTTTGGTGATCAATCCATTTCGGCCAAACAATAAAATCATCGCCAATGCCAAAGCAAATGGAGGTGAAACCGTTGGTACCAATGCCAACCAATGAATATATTTCTTGCCCGGTATATTACAGCGTACCACCGCGTAAGCGAAAATAAAGCCTACCAAGGTGCCCGAAGCTGCGGTGAGAATTCCCATTAACATGGTGTCAAAAAATGCTTTTCTTAATCCTGGGCCATAATAATCATCAAAATAGCGGGCAAAGTAGGTGATGTCAAAAGCACCTTCTTTGGATACAAATCCCCCGGCTACTGATCTATATAAAGGGAAAATGATAAATACAAAAATAAAAATGCCGGACAACAATAAACTCATGAAAAGAACAGGATCTCTTCCAATGAGTTTAAATTCTCGAATACGTCGAATGATTTCAGAAGTCTTAGGTGTCTTTTTATCTTTTACTTCAATATTCTGCATGATCCTTCCAATTTAAAAGAGGGCGGCTGGAGCCGCCCTCTTTTGTGTAGTGCTATTGTTTTAGATTTTCAGCGTTTTGAATCTCATTGGTGAATTTATCAACGAATGCGGTTTTGTTGGTGCCTGCCCAAATGAAATCATAATCGATCATATTGGCTTCCAGAAGTTCGGGGTGTGATAATTCAACACCGTTCACGGTAGGAGCCTGGTAGGCATTGTATTTCGGACCTAAGGCTTGCCCTTCTGGTGAAATTGCCCAATCAAACCACAGCTTGGCAGCCTGCATGTGTTTTGCACCTTTAAGGATACCCTGACCACCAATTTCATAGCCGGTGCCTTCTTCCGGGAAGGTCAACAGCAACGGCATCTGGTTGTTCTCAATCTCATTGACAGTATCGTGCGAGAATACAATTGCTACGGCAGCTTCACCCTGTCCAACGAATTTGGCAGGGGCGGCACCACTCTTGGTGAATTGGGCTACCTGATCGGCATATTGGCGGATGTATTCCCAGCCAGCTTCCTCTCCACGAATTTGTAAGATTGTTGCTAAAGCAGTGTAAGAAGTACCAGAGGTGGATGGATGGGCAACCATGATCTGATCTTTGAATTCTGGTTTCAAAAGGTCATCCCAGGATCGAGGGGCTTCCACACCAGGGTTGGCTTCCAACCAGTTGGTGTTCGTGGCAAAGCCAAGGCTGCCTACATACACACCAACCCAGTAATTATCAGCATCCTTCATTAATTTTGGATCACGGATATTGCCATAATTCGGTGAATCATATTGTTCCAGTAAGCCTTTTTCTTTCGCTGCGACGAAACTGTCGATCGGGCCACCCCACCAGATATCAAATGTGGGGTTATCTTTTTCCGCTTCCACACGGGCCAATGCTTCACCGGATGACATACGAACATAGTTCACAGTGATACCATAAAGGGCTTCGAATTCCTGCTTCATTCCCTGGCACCATTCTTCCTGGGGAGTACAGAGCACGTTTAGTTCAGTGTCTGTAATTTCCTCAGCACCTGGTTCGACCGCTGCTGGTTGGCAGGCTGAAAGAAGCGTAGCAACCAATAGGGTCAGCAACAGATAAAAACTTACCTTTTTCATTTTTCTCCTCCGAGTTAGGTTTTGGCACAGACGTGCCGATGAAATCTTCAAATGAAATGAAGATATACGACAAATATATTATATAGATTAAATTTTCAAAGTATATAGAAATTTCATTAAAATATAAGGGTGCTTTGTTTTCATTTTGTATATTAAGAATTTCACTTCTTAGCAGTCATCACCAACCAATCAATGATAAGTTTTCTCATTTTCGGTGTAAAATATCTCTTAACAATTTGTTTTTTGTACGGTGTTACTTAACATCAGGGGTTATTTTATATCATGCCCAATTCCAAATTATTAAAACCAACAATCCTTTCGCTTTCTTTTCTGTCGGTGCTCTCTGGAGCAGCTGTTTCCCCGGCTTTAGGCAAAATTCAACAAGCCTTTCCGGATGCCAGCCCCTTATTAATTCAAATGATCCTGACACTGACCCCATTATTCATCATCCCCTTCAGCCTGTTATCAGGCCGCATCTCGTTAATTTTCAAGAAACGTCATATCCTCTTTGTTGGTCTAACACTTTATCTCCTGGCTGGGGTTGGTGGTGGGTTCATGAACAACATGAGCATGCTCCTGGTGATGCGCGCCTTATTGGGGGTCGGGACAGGCTTGGTTTCTGCACTTTCGTTGTCCCTCATAGCCGATTTTTACCACGGGCAGGAACGTTCTGCCACCATGGGGTTATCATCCGCCTTTGCCACCCTAGGAGGCATCGTCCTCACCCTGTTATCCGGTTGGCTAGCGTTGCTCAGCTGGCGCTATGCCTTCGCTGCTTACGCTGTCAGCTTTTTCATCCTGATCATGGTGTATTTCTTCCTGCCGGAACCATCAAAACCAGCCAAAAATCTGGATGCCAAACCTGGTAAGCTTCCTTCCAGAGTTTTTGGGATGGGGCTGTTAACCATCTTCCTCATGATCGTGTTTTATCTCATTCCAACCAGAATTGCTATTTTCATTCAGGACACTGGTATCGGGGATGCCGGGCAAAGTGGGATCAGCATCGCCACGATGAACACAGCTGGTTTCTTGGTAGGATTGGCATTCGGAAAAATTCGAAGCCATCTGAAATCCTATACGACTCTTCTGTCCCTGCTTTGTCTGGGAGGAGGATTAGCCGCATTAAATTTTGTGCAAACATTTCCTGCAGTCCTGGTCGCTCTCTTTTTTGCCGGCATGGGGATTGGTGTCTTAATGCCAACCATTTTTTTGGTAACTGCTAACCTGGTGCCCAATGAGTTAAATGGGCCAGCTCTCTCAATTGTTAACAGCTCCCTTTATTTGGGACAATTTGCTTCCCCATTGGTGATTTCTTTTTTGGGAGGTCTCTTAGGACTTCAACACATTCGTGAAGATTTTTTCATGGGCGGTGTACTAACCTTGTTTGCCGCAGTCGTCTTTGTAGTCTGGATGTTGATTCAAAAACGGAAAGTTTCCTAACATCGTAGATCTGATTATTATTCAACTGGTATCCTATTGAACTTCCTAAAGCAACCCTCAAACAAATCCTTATCCCTAGCAGTTTTGTCCTTATCCATGCTGGCTGTTATGGCTGTCACCGCGTTGGCCCCTGCGCTTGGACGGATTCAGGAATCCTTTCCAGAAACCACAAATTTACAACTGCAAATGTTGTTAAATTTTCCAGCTTTATTTATCATTCCCTTCAGCCTGCTCTCAGGCCAGTTAACATTGAGGTTTAGAAAGAGGCATATCCTCTTTACAGGATTAATCATTTTTACGGTTTCAGGCGTTGCATCTGCCTTTGTTAATTCCTTCTCCTTGTTTCTGGTTTTACGTGCATTTTTAGGGATTGGGTTGGGATTTATATCCCCTCTCTCGTTTTCATTAATTGCGGATTTGTTTAGTGGAGATTTACGGGCAAAATTGATGGGGCTTTCCTCCGCGGTTGCTACCTTAAGCGCGATTTTGATGTCGCTCTTATCCGGCTGGCTAGCCATTTACAACTGGCGCTATGCATTGGTGGCGTATGGCATTGGTTTTCTGGTATTCCTGATGGTCTTCTTCTATCTTCCAGAACCAAAAACTGATAAAGATGAACCAATGAAACAGGGAAAGCTTCCTTTATTGGTATACGCAGTAGTTTTATTTACTTTATTTTCGATTGTAATTTTTAATTTAATCTCCAATCAGATGGCTTTCTTTCTGAATTCCACCAATTTAGGGGATTCGGCTGAAAGCGGATTGGCGTTGGCTTTTTACCAGGGGGCTCAATTTTTTGTCGCAATGGTGTTTGACAAAATCTATCGCATCTTCAGAAACAATACAGCCATTTTTGGGTTATCCATCTCCGTGATCGGATTTTTAATTCTCTTCACCGCCAATGGTTTATGGATGATTTTCTTTGCGGTCTTTATCATTGGTCTGGGGATTGGCACACTGGTCCCATTCAATGCACTTACCATCTCTAATCAAGTGGGGACAGATTTGAGTGGATGGGCGTTATCGCTCAACACCAGTGCGCTTTTTGCCGGACAATTTATTTCCCCATTTCTCTTTTCACTCATCGGGAGTGTTTTTCAATACTCCTCCATCCGCTTTCATTTCCTGTCTGCTGCGGTGATGTGTGCAATCGTAGCAATTATCATGATCATCACCAAATTCACCCGCAGAAACCATCTCTCAAAATCATCTTAAAAAGGCTGAATTTTAAAAAGAACCGCTCCGTCGTTGTTGTATCTAATATAATTCCATGCAATAATTAAAGAATAATTTCACAATACTCTTGGCAAATAAATATCGGTGAGGGCAAACAGTATGAGGGTAGCAATAATTATCAGTGTGCTGGCTATTGTTATTGTAGGTGTTGCGTTGATGATTGCCACAGACTTTACGGCTTATCTGGGTAGTGATCCGGTAACCTGTAATAACTGCCATCTTATGGATGCAGCCTATGAAGGCTGGTATCACGCTGCCCATTCATCGTGGGCAACCTGTGTGGATTGCCATGCCCCGCATGCTTTTATCCCGAAATATCTTTTCAAAGCTTACTCAGGCTATCGCCACGTAACTGGCTTTTTATTCAAAGAACACCCCACCATTCTACGCGCGATTCCTTTATCCAAAGACATCATCAACGAAAATTGTATAGGTTGTCACGAAACTGCAGTAGAGGATATCGCTTTTGGCCCCATGAACGAAGAACGTTTTTGCGTCGAGTGCCACCGCACCATCGCCCATGGCGAACGAGGAATTTCCATCCTTCCATATCGAGACCAGGAGACAGACAGATGAAAAAGATTTCACCATTCACCATTTTAAGTATAACAATTGCCATATTGGTAGTGGCTGTCATTGGATTACTTTGGTTTATCCAATCAC